>JAFSIA010000048.1 GCA_017440045.1 Lachnospiraceae bacterium | reverse complement strand
GAGATTTGAATAGGCTACTTCGGTATGCAGAACTGCTTAAGTGTAGTGATGTGCTGAAAACATATTTGGAGGTACTTGTATGATAAGTGCAATATCAGTAAAGGATAGATTAAAGAACCAAGCTAAAGAAGATGGTAGAACTATGCAGCGTTACTTCAAAGAGCGTGGCATTAAGTTTCAATTCATTGATATGAGTGAAAAGGAAATGAGCAAAGGGAAGAGAAGCTTCTAACGAATCAGCAGGTGATAAAGACACCGATTGTTAGAAATGGAAAGCAGGCGACGGTGGGGTATGCACCAGAGATTTGGAAGGGCTGGAGTTAAAAGACAGTTTTATGGTACGGCAAATGTGTACAATAGGAATTGAGAAGGAACCGGAAAATGATATGTGATACTATGGCATCTACATATATTTATATTTATTTCTCGGTTTCTAGATGTTATAATGTATGCATCATGTATAGAAATCGAGGAGGTTGGCCTATGAAAAAGATATTATCAATGTTACTATGTATAACCTTAGCAGCAGGAACATGCATGCTATCTGGCTGTACATGCTCGCAGAACACACCCACAAATAGTGAAGGGAAATCAGATTTGTCGGGTAAGGAGATTGCAAAATTACTTTTGGCCAATGAGAGATTGGATTCTAATGATTTGTCAGTGGGCTTAGAGGATTCTATAGCTGTTGCAAATGCTTCTATAGGTGCTAATAAGTTCACACATGTAATGGCGCCGGAAAATGCCATTATTTCGTCGTCTACAACTACAAGTGGAAATACTGTTAGTTGGAGTGATTTCTCAAATGAATGTAATACATATGATTTCTTTGAATCATATTTTAATAGTATCGAGACTAGTGCGCAGATCTTTGCTGAGTTGATAGACCAGGTAAAGCAGGAATGTGGCAATACTGACTACTGGATAAATGCAGGTGGTGAGAAAGTATTTCTTCGAGTTGAGGCCAACCAGGAGACAATATTTGTCAAAAGTGAATATGGCTATAAGGTTTGCCGTAGATATACTAACGAAGATGCCGATAATGTATATGAGATGTACAGTAAGGAAAATGATGGTTCCTATGAAGAGAGAATGCTGTATATAGCTGGTAAGAGATATGAATTCTCAAACAATTTTGGCGGTTATGAAGGTATATATATCGTAGCAGAGAATACGAGAGGCTACTGGAATATGTTTCAGGTAACAGATATGGAGAAGAATCGTTGCAATATTATGAACTTTGTCAGCACTGGAAGTATGGCATTTACCTTTGATAATTCAATGATTCCGGATATGCCAGAAATCACCGAGTATGCATTGAATTTCAGCGCAACTGACTTAAGTAATGACATAGTAACTGTGGGTGATGGCCTCGTAGATATGAACATTGGGGCATTTAATGGTATAGACCATATAGAAGCGCCAAAGTCAGAAATATGGGACAGCGAAGGAAGTAATTCGCTACAATCTAATGTAGGAACATTGGTTACTACATCTGGCAAAAAGCTGAGCACGTATGATTCTTTTGAAAACCAGATTAGCATCAATGCAATAAATGCTGACTTTACTAAGGATTTCTACGGTGAAGGTAATCATAGGACAAGTGGCCATGTGATACTTAGTGTTCCAGGAGAAACTTGCGCAGAGCGTATGAACAATTTTAAAGCATTCTTAAGCGAGAATGGTATGAGTTGTAAATATAATCTTGATGCTATTGTGTCTAAGTATGCGTCGGCTCAGGAAATAGCTAGGAATTTTAAATATACATATAAGTGGAACGGCTACTCTATAAAAGATTATGCAGGCATAGAGAATGCTGTTAAGGTAGAGAGAGCTGCTTACAGTGAGTTTGCGGCTATGTATGACGAAGTAAAGGATATAAAGACAGTAGAGACTACAAGCTTCGGCAAAGCGTTTGAAGGCTGGGATTTTAGTAAGATAGATTCTATTCAGTGTGGCAATGTCGGATTAAGTGAAGAGAAGATTACTGTAGAAAATATGTCTGTAGTTATGAAGGATACAGCTATATTGGATACAAATGAGAAGTATACAGTATCCCTGGCGTTGGCAAAATTCAAAGATGGTACAGAAGCTGACTATGACAATGCAGTTATTATGCAGTGTGAAGGTGCAGATATAACATCATTCGATGGTGGTGATTCTATTACACTTAGCCAGTCGGCTACATTTACTTTGCCACGATGCGCTGCCGAAGGAAGATACACAGTGGTTGCATATGTTGCTACGGAAGACGGAATTAGAGTAAGTGAGATGGTTCCTGTTATCTTCAGTGAGGATATAGAAAGCAGCACAAATTACGATGGCTTCAAAATTGATTACAAGACAAATGAAGCTAAGGAAATCAGAATAGAGTGTGCAATTGAGGTTGATGTTTATATCAAGCCGGAAGATGCGCAGGCAGAATATACATATGATGAGATGTATGAGCTTCTAAAGCAAGGTGCTGCTAGCAATGGATTTTTTATAGAAGGAGCTAGCATCGAAGCGTATGATGGGGCCACTGACACATCGTCAATTGTGGAAGCGGGAGCACCAATAACAAGTGGCGTGTATAGAATGGAATATATAAAGCAGATAGGTGATAATGAAGTGAACGGATATATTTACTTTGAGTTTTAATATCATCATATTACCCTATACCTTTTTGCTTAAAAATATAGTATAATACCTACATAAGTATCGTGATTTAACCAAGGAAGGTGTTATATGAGAAAAAATAAGTTATTTGAGCGTATGTGCGTAGTTACTACAGTTGTATGTATGACTACACAACTATTTTTATACCCGGTAGTTTCTGTAAGTGCAGATGATAGCCTGGAAGCAGTAACGCAAGCTATTGAAGGTGACACCAAGGAGCAAGTATCTAAAGAGCAGGTACCTTTGGAGCAAACGCTGCCAGAGCCATCATATGGATATTATGATACTGGCTATAATGCCCCTATTATCGAGGAAATAGGCTACCTGGGTCTTAGTCAGGCGGCTGTATTGCCAGAGACTTACAGTTCTGTAGCCAAGGGCTATGTGACCGATATAAAGAATCAGGGAAGTCTTGGAGCATGTTGGGCTTTTGGACCTATTGCGGCAATGGAGTCTTATGCACTTCGTCACGGATTAGTAGATAGTCCATCTAAGATAGACTTGTCGGAGTATGCGTTGGCAACCCTTACATTTGATGATAGCACATATACATCTAGTATCGGTTCGGCGGCAGATGATAAGACTACTACTACGGACATCTATAATTGCCTAATGAATGGCGGTAACGACCAGTATGTATTTAAAACCCTGACTAAGTGGGCCGGACTTATGAATGAGGCTGATTATCCATATATTTACGCAGGAAATACTGAGAGCACATATGATGCGTCAAAGGTTAGCTACATTCTTACGGGTCAGTATTTTATAAATATGCAAAATATGGATTTGGTGAAGCAGGCAATAATGGATTATGGTGCGGTAGTTGCTCATTATAATGCTAATGAGGAGTATTTTGTTGATTATTATAGTCGCTATCATTATACTTATGAGACTGTGGCGACGAATCATGCAATAGCAATTGTAGGTTGGGATGATACTATACCTGCGTCATCATTTGCTGTAGTAGATGCTGATGATAGCAGCGTGACTCATGTGCCAGAAGGACCAGGTGGCTGGCTTATCAAGAACAGCTGGGGCACTAGCTGGGGTAATTCTGGTTATATGTGGATTTCTTATTATGATAAGAGTATTGTAAATGTGTCTTGTTGTGCCTATGAGATTGCACCAAGAGGTGAATATGATTATAACTATCAGCATGATGGTGGAAGTGTCATGGGATATTGTCTGAATTTTGGAACAGATACCTTTGCTAATGTATTTGAAGTGTCGGGAACAGATAGTCAAGCAATTAAGGCGGTATCATTTGGTGTGGAAGATGTTAATCGAGAATATAGTATTATGATATACAAGAATCCTGATGAAGATAATCCGAAAAGTGGTACAGCTATGCTGGATGCACCAGTAACTGGGATAACTACATATGCCGGATATTATACAGTGTCCTTGCCTGAGATGATACAGCTAAATAGTGGGGATACATTTTCTGTAATAATCGAATTTGATGAGGTAACGCAAATTGTCACGGAGTGTAAAGGCAGCATTTACATAGGTGGTGGTGGATATGCCACGACTACAAGAGTGTGCGGAGATAATCAAAGTTATTTTTGTTATAATGATACTTTCTATGATACATATGAATATAATGGCGGACAATATGCTACGAATTTCTGCATCAAGGCTATGCTTGTGGATTTTGATGGGACTATTGATGCCTCGTCTATTACCAGTATTGAGAAAAATGGAGATACAGGCTTTATCATTAGCTGGCAGAACGTGAAGGATGGCATAGAGTACACTCTTCTTCGCGCGACGGAGGCCGATGGAGAGTACACAAGTATTTACACTGGTATGAATACATCTTATGTGGATACCAATATATCTAAGTACACTACGTATTATTATAAAGTTCGTGTTTACGACGGACTGACTGCTAAGGATTCGGTAGCTAGGAGTGCGTATATAGGCGTCGAAGGTACAGAATTTACTTTAGGCGAGAGTAAGAGGAATGGTATAAGACTTAGTTGGACTCAAATTGAAGATGTAGATGGATATAAGATATATCGTTCTACAGATGGTGTAGCTTTTGAGCTTTTAACTACAGTTGATTCAGCCGGTGTTTACACGGATACAAATGTTCAGTATGGAGTGAAATATTATTACAAGATAAAAACCTACGTAAATGTAACTACAGGTAATGGAAGTTCTATAGAGGAATCTTCTGAAAGTATAGTGCTAGGTATTAATCGTGTTGTAACAGCACCTTCGGCTATTACCGCTGAAATGAATAAGTTTGACAAAGTATCCTTAAGTTGGAGTTGTGTAGATGATGTGGACGGTTTTATCATATATAGAAGTTATTTTGATGAAAATCATCAATATGTGACTCTCGAGGAAGTAGCGTCTGTAGCTGGAAATGTTTATACCTATGATGCAGATATTACAGATATTCCGCGAGGAGATAATGCTACTTTTTATGTGAAGTCCTATGTAAATGAGAATAGTGTTAGACATTTAAGTGAATATGTCTATGATTATGTTTATATCTTATATTCTCCAGTTAGCAATATTAAGTGGTATGTAAGCGGCGGTATAATGTATGTAAAATGGGATGAATATGTAGCTGATAATATGACAGTGACAGGCTATACAGCCGGTGTTTACAGAGATTTGGCAGGTACAAGCTTTGTTACGGCATCAATGCCAACGTCTAATAGTTTTTATTCGGTGTCTATGACGGTTGGCAGTACATTTTATGTATATGTACAAGCAAAAAATGCTATGAACACCGCATTTACATCAAAGCAATATCCGTTAGTACAGATAGGTGGAACATGGGGAGAATTCGCTTTTGAAAATATAGCTGATAAGCAGTGCTCTGTTGGAGATACAGTTACGCTAACAGCTAATCTTACATATGAGTTAGATAATTTTGATTACAAATATCAGTGGTATAAGACAGTTTCGAAGGATGGAGTTGGTTCGGGTACAGCGATAGCTGGAGCGATATTGCCGACATATACTTTGACGGTAGATGATTATGGTACTGCATATTATTACTGTGTATGTACAGGTGAATATAATGGAACGAAGAAAGCTACATCCAATGTGGTGAGCGTAAGTGCATTGAAATCAATGTCGAGTGTGACTATAGAGAGTATAGCAAATCAAACATATACAGGCTCATCCATAACACCTTCAGTGACAGTAAAAGATGGTTCAAAGACATTGACAAATGGAACAGATTACACAGTAAGTTATAGTAATAATGTGAATGTGGGAACAGCCACGGTGACTATAACAGGAAAGGGAAAATACACTGGAACGAGAACTGTAACATTTACAATAGTTGCGAAGACGCCAGAGCCAGAGCCGGAAACTCCGACTCCGACGCCAACACCAACGCCAGAGCCGGAAACACCGACACCGACGCCAACACCAGAGCCGGAAACACCGACGCCAACACCAACGCCAGAGCCAGAAACACCGACACCGACGCCAACACCAACAGCTCCAGACAAGCTTACTTCGATAAGTGTTAATATAAACCAGACTACTATGAAGATAAGTAAAATCAAAGCCGGAACGACAGTATCTGGTCTTCTTGCAACCGTCGACCAGAAGTCATATGCAGTAGTTTATTCTGGCAGTAGCGTAGTTGCAGGTGATAAAAACGTCGGAACAGGCATGAAATTATGCTTGGTGGATAATGGTAAAATAGCTAAAACCTACACCATCATAGTAACGGGTGATACTAATGGAGATGGAAAGATAAACATTACAGATATGATAGCTGTGAAGGCTCATGTTTTAAAGAAGAGTACATTGTCTGGGGCCAATGGCAATGCAGGTGATGTTAATGGTGATGGCAAGATTAACATAACAGATTTTATTAAGATAAAAGCTGCGCTACTGGGCAAGGATTCTATAGCAGGTGTGACGGTGAAATAATATGCAATAGAGAGGTTTTGAAGTATGAAGAAATTATTTAAATATACTTTTATATTAATGATTAGCATTATATTGCTATTATCAGGTACAACTAATGTCTTGGCTGCAGGAGCGACCCTTACAGGTCCGGGAACAGTTAGAGCAGGTGACACTATTACATTGAAATTTAACATTAATGATAGTGGAAAGTATGGTGTGGAAGCTACATTGGCATATGATTCGAGTATTGTTTCATTATCATCTTCTAAGATAGCTCTTAGTGGCTGGAAGCTTGAAAGCAACGGAAATAGCTTGATTATGTATGATGATGCCATGACTAATCCAATTAGTGGAAATAAGACGGTTGTTACATTAGTTTTTAAAGTGAAATCTGGTGTGGCAGAAGGTACAAAGGTTAACATTTCTATCAATAACATTATCGCAACAGATGGAAGTAATGAGAGTAATCTTGGTTCTGCAACATATAGTACTACTATAGCACCACCTTTGTCAGGTAACGCAAATCTTTCATCATTGTCAGTTAATGGAGCGACGCTTACACCGGCATTTGCTGCAGGTACAATTTCGTATGACATAGGTGAAGTGGAGTATGCAGTATCAAAGCTTGATATTAAATATACAGCGGAAGATAGTAAGTCAAAGGTGACAGTTTCAGGCAATAGCTTAAAGGTGGGAAAGAACACCGTAACAGTGACGGTTAAAGCTGAAAACGGCACATCTAAGGCGTACAAAATTAATGTTACAAGAAAGCAGGACCCTAATTATGTGGCAAGTAATGATGCATCGCTTAGCTCTATTGTTGTTAGCTCAGGCCAGATATCTCCTGCATTTACTAAAGATATCAAGGACTATGTAGTATATTTACCTAATGAAGCAATGGGTTCTACATATACAGTTGGTGGAACCATGAGTGACGCTAAGGCAGCAGGTGTTACAGAGAGTAGTGTAGTTCTAGTGGAAGGTGCCAATGAATTGAAGGTTGTCGGTACAGCAGAAGATGGTACTACAAACGAATATAAAGTCACAGTTGTGGTTATGCCAAAATATACTGGCAAGGTTCCAGTGATAGAAGGTGCTACAGAAAAGGAGACAGAACCACCTACAGAGCTTGAAACTACCACAGAGGAACCAGCTACAGAACAAGAAACAGAAAATGAAGCAGTGACAGAGGCTGGCGCAGATGTGGATGAAAGCAATGAATCAAATGGTATTAGTGTTGTGATTTTGGTTATAGCTATTGTGATAGCGCTGGGAGTAGGCTTTGGTGGATGCGTATTATACATAAAAATACGTCACGCGGGAATTCTAGGACTGAAAAGTACAACTGATTGCAAAAATCTTCCCTAGAGGAGTGCGTGAATATGTAAATTAAACGTGAATACTATTTAGACAAGCTAATAAAAACACAAAAAAATGGATTAATCAAGGTTATACCCATTATACCCTTGACTAAAAAGGAACACAAGGGTATAATGGGTATAACAAGTGTAGGGGGTGTTGCCATGGGACAGGAAGAATTAATGAATACAATAGCAGAGCTGGAGCGAGAAATTGCGATTTTGCCTGAAGGCAGCATTACAAAGAAGAAGATAAAAGATAAAGAATATTATTATCATCGAATAACCATAAATGGCAAAAGAACGGAAAAATACCTTGATTTTGAAAAGGTTCCGGAACTTAAAGCGCAGATTGAAAAGAGAAAAGTATTGGAAAAGCAATTAAAGGAATTGAAATTATTAGTAGTTCCTGAAGAGGAGTCAGAGACTGAGGAGGAAGAAACGCGTGCATTTAAAACAATGGTGAGAGTTGGAAAACAGCTTAAGTCGCAGATTGCTCTGACAAAGAAATATAGAAAAAGAGAGTGCATTAAAGAACTTAGAGAATATATCTTTGGTAGTCAACAGGATAGGGTGTTTATTGTTTATGGACTTCGAAGAACTGGTAAAACAACAATGATTCGCCAGATTCTTACAGAACTGTCTGATGCAGAATTTAAGAAGGCAGCATTTATTCAGGTGAGATCTAAGGATACATTGGAAGATGTGGATGCTGACCTTAGATTGCTAGAAGAAAAAGGCTTTAAATATGTATTTATAGATGAAGTGACATTGCTAGAGGACTTCGTTGAAGGTGCAGCAATCTTTGCAGATATCTATGCAAGTAGTGGTATGAAGATTGTTTTATCAGGAACAGATTCTTTAGGATTTGCATTTTCAAAAGAGGAACAGCTCTATGACAGATGCATTATGCTGCATACTACATTTATTTCATATCGTGAATTCGAAGAGGTCCTAGGAATAAAGGGTATTGATGAGTATATCCGATATGGCGGAACGATGAGTCTTGGTGGAATTAACTATAATGCAGATACAACCTTCTTTAATTTCCAAGCAGCAGAAGAGTATATTGATACTGCAATTGCAAAGAATATCCAACACTCGCTTAAGATGTATCAGTATGGAGGACATTTTCGTCAGCTGTTAGATTTGTATGAGCGAGGAGAATTAACAAACGTAATCAACCGTGTGGTGGAAAATATCAATCATAGCTTTACACGTAGTGTTGTAGAAAGAACTTTTAAGTCTCATGATATTTCTGTTACTGCCACAAATATGCTTAGAGATAGAGAAAATCCAATAAATATCAAAGAACATATGGATTTGGATGCAGTGACATTTGGAATTATGCAGGCGCTAGAGATACTCAATAAAGAGGAGCAGAGCATTGATATAGAAGACAGCCATATGATTCAGATTAAAGAGTATCTGAAGTTGTTGGATTTGATCATGGAAATCGACCTTGAGTCATTGCCTGAAGTAAATATGAAGGGCAAGGTGACTGTTATCACACAACCTGGTATGCGATATGCGCAAGCGAATGCTATTGTGGAAAACTTGCTTCTTGATGTAAAATTTCAAGAACTTTCTGTTCAAGAAAGACAACGTATATTAGAAAGATTGCTGAATGAAATCCGTGGAAGAATGATGGAGGACATCGTCTTGCTTGAAACAAAGATTTCAAAACCGGATAAAAAGGTATTCAAGTTACAGTTCGCAGTCGGAGAGTTTGATATGGTTGTCTTTGACCCTAAATCACTTACTTGTCAGATTTATGAAGTAAAGTACAGTAAGGAACAGGTTTCGGAGCAGTATCGTCATATTACAAACGAAGAAAAATGTGCTATGACAAGACATAGGTATGGCGATATTACAGGGCGATATGTGATTTACCGAGGCGATAGTGCAGAACTTGAGGGTGTTCAGTATTTGAATGTAGAGGAATACTTGAAATTGTTGTATATGTAATTAATATGTGTAAAATTCATAGAATTACGGATGGTTTTTGATAATTATAAGGATACGCTTTCTTAGAAAGAATATCTGCAATGACAACAGACCCTGTTCTGGAAATCGATTCTGGAACAGGGCTATCTTTATGCTTAAAAGTACAAGCGGTGGTTTATGTAGTTGACATGGGAAAAATAGTCTATCACCAAGGTTGCAAATCGAACTAGTTGAAATATATTATGATTTTTTTTATATGCATAGAAACTTATTTGAGGATGAATAAGTTTAATATATGGTCTTATTGGGATAGTGAATATTCTGGCGGCTTGTTAGTTTATGCGATAAAAATATGAAAAATTAAATTAACTGTTGAAATTGCAATCAACTAAGAGTTGAAACAAAGAAAAAATTGTGCTATCATTACTCTATCAATAATGTTGCTACAGCAATAAGTGAAAGAAAAGGAGAAACATATGAAAAATAGTAAACTATTTAAGTCGTTAAGTGCGTTAGCATTAGCGGGAGTAATGGTAATTTCAAGCGTATCGCCTGCAAGTGCAGATGAAACACAGGTAACAGATAAACCTGGTTTCGATACAAGTTTTGAGAATGAGGTTGGTGTTAAGTATCTGTCAGAAGAAGATACCATAGAGTTTATTGAAACAATAAACGGAAAATCAGTTAGTGAAATGCCAGATCTTGTAATTCAAAAGAATGCAACAGTGCATATAGTTGATGAAAATACTGTTTTTTCTATTGACTGGGATAAGTCGACATATAGCAAAGAGGATGTTAAAAATATTTATCTTGAAACCTGGTTGTGGTACAGAGATGAAGATGGCGCTTTAAAATTTGTTGTTGGATATCCTGATGATGGAGAGGAACATACAGAAGATGACTATTTTAGAGTGGGAATAGACCTTAAATTAATGGAAAATGCTAAGGGAGAATATAATATTCAGGATAACTGTTATTATTCAACCGATGACTATTTAGCTGATGGAGGAGATGAAGAATTAGCTGATACGTCTACTTGGGAAGAAAATGGTGGACCAAAAGAGTGTGCAGGTGGTAGCTTGTGGTTTGAGTGTAATTTTAATTCAATGCTTTTAAGTGATATTATGGACATGATGAATTCTACTGACACATCAAGCTGGAGCGAGCCACAGTGCATATTTACAGGTGGAGTTGACCTTAGAAATATAGATTCATATTTTGACAACAATATGTTTATGGCAAGATTATGTATAGCATATACAGACCCTGAAACAAATAAAGACATGATTGCATGGGATTATGTAGTTTCTGAAGGCGCTTTAGAAAATGAAAATAATCCATTTACATATCTTGATGAAAAGCCAGAAGATGATACAACTGTAGAAGAAGATAAAAAAGATGATACAACTACCGAAGTTAAGGAAGTGACACTCACAGAGGAGAGCAAAGCTATTTCAAAAGATGATATGGCAGCACTTATTACAGAGAATGCTACAAAAGATGTAGTGATTAAGACACCAGAAGGTGTTTCGCTTACATTTACAAAGGGTACAATGAAAGCAGTAGAAGGCAAGGAGACATATGATTTTGGGTTATCTATGTCAGATGACTACAGCAAGCATTCGGATATGGGAGTTGTGACAAAAGATAATTTTGTAAGTGTAATTGATTTTAACTATTCGGGTAAATTACCGGCAGAAGCAACTGTTAAAATTCCTGTAGGTGTGGAAAGAGCAGGTCAGACACTCTACTATTCACAAAAAGTTGAAGCAGGTTATACACTTGTTCAGTCTGTTAAGGTAGACAGCGAGGGATATATAACAGTTAAACAGGACCATTGCTCTACATATGTAGTGACAACAACAGATGTTAGCAAAGAAACTTCAACAAGTGCACCTGAAGGGTCAACTGAAGCACCAAATACTCCAAACACACCAAATGCGGGAGATTCTATTAATATAACATTATGGGTTGTCTTATTAGTAGTATCAGTTGCAATGTTAGTGACAACTGTAGGTGTTAAGATGAGAAAAAGGGCATAACAACATAACAGAACAATAAATCATTTATTATAAAAAATACACAGAGTTTTGGCTCTGTGTATTTTATTTGCTAATTCATATTGTCTACAAGCTCACGTACAATTTGCACTTGCTTGTCATTAAGATGGGAAACATCAATCAATATTTTATTCGTTGTCGAGTTAGTTCTACCTACAATATAATCCGTAGTTGTATGATAAATATCAGCAAGCTGAACAAGTTTATCAATGCTAGGTTTTCTTTCGCATTTTTCATATGCAGAAATTAATGCAGATGTAACGTTCAAAATCTTTGCAACATCAGTTTGTGATAAGTGATTTTTTTCACGGAGATGTATTAATCGTTCGGACATTGTGTTCATATGTTAAAACTCCTTTCAACTAAAAGTTTATAATAAGTATTTCAAAGAAGGGTTGAAGTTAGTACCAACTTAAAGTTGAAATAGTGGGAAATATTTGTTATTATTAGCATATTAGTAAATTGCTGTAGCAATAAGCGGTAGGAAAAGGAGAAATATTATGAAAAATAAACTAAAGAAAACTGTACAAATGTTACTGTGCATAGTGTTTTCAATGTGTTTACTATGTGGTTGTGGTGATGAAAGTAACGAGTCAGATAAATCGACAGTAGATTCTATTGATGAAAATAGCACTGTTGAAGAGATTCGAGAATATCTTGCGGATAAAACATGGTATACAGAGATGGATGATGGTTCGGGTGGAGATGGACTTTTTAATTATAGCTATAATTCATATACATTTTATTCTAACGGAACAGCTGAACGAAAAAGTTATAAAAATGACGGAGATGAAAAAGGTAGAATATCTGAAAGCGCAGAGTGGATATTAACGGATGATAAGACATTAGAATTTCACAATTCCGATGGAGAAGTAGTGGAGTATGTATGGGGGGATGCCACATCAGATGATAAAAGGAAGTGGAAAATTTCTGAGAATATTCTAAGTATATCAGGTCATAATTGCACCATTGAAAAACCTGAATTTCCTAAATTTACTGATGTATATGTAACAGAGCATAATGATATTAAAGAACAGCTCGTAAATAATATATGGTACGGCCATCGTTATGACGCATTATATGAATTTAAATCCGATGGAACACTGATGATAGCGGCTCATGATGAATATGGAAATAAAGAAAACTATGCGGGCTATTGGGAATTATCAAGTAATAATACATTAAAAGTAAATATTGATGGTTCTGGAATGAACTCATATCAGATACTAACAGAAGATGTTATTGCAAATCAAAAGGGTGATTTTTCGTATTATGATCATTGTTGGTGGATGGAGTCTAATGGTGAGTTAATAGTGGGAGATTTATTTACACTTGAAAAATTTGATGAAGATTTTTCTATCTCAAGTGATTTCCATAGCTTTATTAGAGCGCGAATAATAAATTATATCAAGTATAACGATGATAATATCTTTTATACAGATGAATTATTAAACGAAAGAAGTAATATTTTACAGACAGAACCATATAAAACCATATCAAATAATGAAATATATGAATGTTGGACAGAAGACAATATAGTATCGATAACGATTAAGGATGGAAATAATTATAAAACCTATAAATTTAAGGTGGAGTTTGATAAGAGTGCGAAAAAGATTACTAAAATTACATATATAGATGAATAGGAGAGATGTTATGAAAGTTAAACTAAAGAAAACTGTACAAATGTTACTGTGCATAGTGTTTTCAATGTGTTTACTATGTGGTTGTGGTGATGATGAGCAAAAAAACGATAATGAATCAGCAAATACATTAGATAACAAGCAGTGCAGTAAGGAAGAATATGTTGCCAGAATTACGGCATATAAGGAATATTATGAGGATATAGAAACTGATTATGAATCTGTAAATGGTGCCGTGCTAGTTCGCGAAAATGGAACACCATATATGGTGTTATGCTACGTACAGGAAGAAGATTATGAAAACTATTATAAGGTGCAGCTTGTGGACTACGAAAAGGGAAAGGCTGTTATAAATGGTGAAAAAGAGCTCTTTTTTGATCATCAGGTTGAAATTCAGTTGGCATTTATAGATGACAGATGTATTTTTAAAGCTGAAAATTCGGAAGCATCGATAGAAGAATACTGGGAATTTGAGCAAGGAAATCTTGTTGCAGAGAAACTTGACGAAAAGGAAGCCGAAGAATTTGAAGCAGAGATTAATGGTCTGGGATATGTGTATGATATAGCTGTAGAACCTTGTGAGTATTTGTATACAATAAAAAAGGGAGATTATAGATTTGTACCAGGTCTAGACGAATACAGGTATCATAAACAAGCATGTCTCATATATGATGAGAAAAGTGATAAATCTAGTGTAAATAAATTCGCTTCGAAAAAACTATATGATTATATGCAACTTACTGATGAACAGAAGGAATATTTTCAATATCCGAAAACGAATAATGAAGGAGAAGAAATATTAATTAGTGATGTTGTAAACATACGTTACTTTAGGGCGAAGTATGATATATCAAGTATTTTTTGGATAAATGGAGTTACGTTCAGACAGTGTCTAAATGAATTGATTGAAGAACCATTATATAAAATAGAAGATTTATTAATTAAGGAAATTAGTTCAAGTGAAGATTTTATCGAAAGTAAAAATAGCGTTGAAAAAAGAAAAAAAGAAGCATTGAATCAAATTGAATCATTAATGCCAAAATACAATCCATATAGCTCTGATGAGGAACTACTTGAACTATACTATTCTTATGTAGAAAAAACACTTAATGATTGGGATGCCCACGAAAACTGTTATAAATGTAAGAATATGGACCTTGCAACAATAATGAATATGAATAATGAGTTTGCAAATGTATTCAAGACATATTTTAAAGCAGATTATATTTTTACCTCCGATAAATATAAAGGCGCAACATGGAAGGATATAGTGTACAACGGAGGCACTGCTTATCCTACTCTTACATTATCAAAAAATGGAAATACACTTACAGTTCCGATTATTAGCGACCCTATAATGAAAGAAGCAGTGGATGCATATCTGGCATATGGTTGTGCTAATTGGTTCTCAATTGATTTTGTATATATAGATGAAGATGATGTTCCGGAATTGCTTCAGCGTTATATGGATACACAATGGGAAGTATATACATACAAAAATGGAACTGTCACACATCTGGAATGTGATGGATTCAATAGTTGGGAGTGGTACTTTAAAGATTATAAGCCTAAAGGAAATAAAATGATTCTTGAGGGTTATGATGGTAATGGGAATTTGATAAGTGTAGAGGCGCATATTCAGGGGAATAAGATTGTTCGTTCCCTAGATTCAAATAATGCTCAGAATAATAACGAAAATCCAGAAGTGAAGAAAGCATTAGAAGAATATGCCAGGGTTTTTGATGCTTTTGTAGCAGAATCTGGTGATTATTATTCTTTCAATGGTGTTGCGCTTGCATATATGGATGAAGATGATATACCGGAGATGATAATAAATGCAGAATATTATGGAGTTCACAATTATTCGGCTTCAGAGATGTATACATATAAAAACGGTGAATTGCGTACATTTTTAGGTGTTGACTATATAAAAGGATATATACCTAAAACGGGCAAATATAAAGGCGATGTATTGTACGAAGAGTATGATGAAGATGGTTATTCGTGGTTAGAAGGAGAAGAAGAGATATGTTCCATGGATGGAAGCGCTGTTGATAGTATACCAGATCAAATGTTTGAAAATTTTGATTATCATAATGATTTTACATCGGCAGTACAAAAAATGTTTGGTGGAGCATAAGACAAAAGGAGATGTTATATATGATGAAAAGGAAAAATGTAATAATTATATTAACCTTGCTTGTAATTGTTTTACTCGCTGCTTGTGGAAATGATAAAACAAATGAAAATAATGAAACTATGGATAATAGAAAATTCACACAAGAAAAGATATCAGAACTTGAAAAAGAGGTAAAAGGCGGTACACATGAATTTGCTATCTTAGTATCTGTTGAGGAGAGATATAATGTAAGCGCCGGAAATTATGAAGTAACAGATGGTAAACAGACGGATGAGTATACATATACAGTATATGGAACAATAAAGATTAAAGATAAAAATGGTAAAATTCAGGATAAAAATATTATAGTGACTTATCAATTAGTTGATGGTAAACCAGCGCTTGCTAGTGTTGCTTTACAATAAGGTCAAAAAAGAATAGCTAAGTTCATAAGATAGTATTAAAATTCACATTGACATTTTCTAAAAAATTTTAGGGTCTATAGAGAGTGTTATTGATAAAAGACCCAATTTAAGCATGTATTTTGCTTAAAAAGACGCTTGAATTTATCTAGAGTAAATGTTTTTGATGTAAGATAATCATTTTTTGAAAAATTAGTATCTTAGGAGGAATATTTGATGTATAGATAAATTTGAGATGCTTATATTAGAAATAAAAATCATGCCCATCCTTCTATATTTGACTGTCTCTAGGGTATATGTTAAAATCATATTAATTCATATAAGGAGCGTGAAAATATGATAAAGAAAATGAGAAAGAGACTGCTAACAATAGGTCTGACACTAGTGTTAGTTATATCTGTGTGTGGATGTAGCAGTGAAGCAGACCCACAGATTACGGACAATACAGAGAATAAAGTGGATGTGTCAGATAGTGATTCATCTAAGGCTAATAATGATGCGCAGTCTTTGACGACTACAGAAAAGCCTGGAGACACAGAGAGACTAGATGATGCAGGAGAAACTGAAACTACGACTAATGTGGCAGGCGTTGGAGATACGGAAGATACCACTACCCCAAGTAATTCGGAAACAGAGACTACAAAGAAGCCGGAGCAAACAACCACAAAGAAGCCGGAGCAAACAACTACAAAGAAGCCGGAGCAAGCAACCACAAAGAAACCGGAGCAGGCGACTATAAAGCCTGGTGGTACCTCGGGAGACACTTCTGACTTATCTAATGTACATGAGAAGCTGACATGGACCAATGCAGGATGGGCCAATGAATATAATAAGACAGCTAGTGGAAATTACATATATGTGACAAATAAAAAGCAGACTATAGACCCGGTAAAAGGTAATGGATTTTCAGTGTCATCAGTAGCGTTCTCGTTGCAGGAATGGACGGCTATGGACATAAGCGGTTATATAAAAGGAAATCCGGGTACTATCCGCTGGAAGTCAGAGGACCCTTCCATCGCGCAGATTATAGATAATGAAATAGTAGGTATATATGCAGGAACTACAAAGATATCAGGAACATGTGGCAACACCACAGTGCAGATAGAGGTGACGGTAACTACTGGTTACAGGTCAAGTGATGTAAGGTTAAATAGTCAAATAGTTACATTGTATCCTAATGAGTCGTATCAGCTCATAGCCAGTGAGAGGGGAACAAAATATAACAGCAACGATACTGGTATAGCTACTGTTTCGGCAGATGGCGTAGTGACAGGAGTAAAGCCGGGAAATACAACCATAACAGCTACATATAATGGCAAACAGTGTGTATGTAAGGTTACTGTGGCAGCTAATGATGGCACATATATGACATCCACACTTGATACAAAGTACACCATAACAAAAGAAAGAGTATTATTAGCTACAGATAGAACCTTTATTGTATTGGATGCAGGAGTTGTCATTGAAGACAATCTTCTAAAGAATATTGAAACTACATTGGACAAGATAGAGGAAGTTACAGGATATTCTTTTACCAATACAAATGATAAGCTCACTACTTTTGGCTTGACAGATAGAATAGTAATAGGTGTCAGTGCAGCTGGTGATGCATATGCTCATACAAACGGAGTAATGCTGGCTCCATATGACATTACGATAGAGGAGTGCGGTGCCCACGTGCTGGTGCATGAGCTACTTCATACAGTACAGCACAGAAATACTGTTTGTTGCGGTAATGCGATGACAGAAGGTTTTGCTGAGTATATTGGTATGAAAATATATACTAATCTGCCATTTTGCAGAAATACATTTGATGAAAACTATAACAGCTGGATAAATATGAAAGTCTCTTTTGGTGATATAACGCTAACTGCTGATAATATGGAGTATTATTTGTTGCATTCGCCGGATATCCATCCAACTAGTTATTTTTTTGTCAGCTATCTGGCGAAAACGTACGGTGAGGACAAGATATACAAGATACAGAAGGCTATAACAGAAGAATTTATCAAGCGTTTCGGAAGTGCCAACGGAGGTGGCATAAGGCAAGAGTTCACAGAGGAGGATATATTTGCTGTCATAAAGAGTATGACATCTGTGAATGTGGCAAAAGATTTCTTCGCATATTTTAGTGGTCTGGAAGAGCAGTCGGAGGCAAAGAGACTAGACCTGACAGGATATACGGACGTATTCTATGAGAAGTTTGAAGGCCATATGACAGGTAGTTATTTTGATTTAGATGGTGGGGATGTGACAGTTAACGGACCATTTGTCATCGACTTTTCAAGAGCTATTGATTATGCGGAGAAAGTGTTTGGGCGTAAGGCAAAAGGTCTCAATGTATCAGCCATAATAATCTATGAAGACCACCTTGAGAAAGTTCCGGTGACATATTATGATAATGCAGGTAATATTGTAGAGATGCCGGCAGATTTTGATCAAAATGATGGGTATATGCCAGCGGTGCGAGTGAAATTAGATAAGCAGACAGCTGGTGTTATGAGATTGTTTATAAATACTCAGTATATGTATGATACATATTATTAAAATTAAATAGTGACGACATTAAAATCAGATGAAAATTCTTAATATATGTGGTACAATCCAAGTGTCAGATTACTTGCCTGACATTGAAGCTTATGGCTATAAATCTAGTTATACATAAGAAAAGGGGGAACACATATGGAATTTTCATCTGATTTTAATAGTTTAAAGGAGCCTAAAAAGAGATTACTTTTAGGAATACAAAAATAAATAAGAAACAGTAGCATTTTTATAATAATAGAGGAGTGGTTAATTATGAAAAAGATTTTTAATTTGATGTTAATGGTGCTTTTCTGCATTATGACATATGGAACGATATCTGTATTGGCAGAAGAAGTAGAAATAGGGGATTATAAATACAATATATCGGTCGAGGATAAAGAAGCGAGTATTCTCAAATATTTAGGTGACGACGAAGAAGTTACTATTCCATCTAAGGTGGCTTATAATGGAGAAGAGTGCGATATAACACATATTTATGAATTTGCGTTTGAACAATGTGCCAATTTAAAAGTAGTGAAGATACCAGATGGTCATATAAACTTGTTCTGCAATGCTTTTTATGGGTGTCTGGCACTTGAAGTGGTTTATATTGGAAAAGATGTAAGTGGTCTTATTTATGCTATAAATAGATGTAATAATCTACATACAGCAATATTTGAAGAAGGAGCAACTAAAATATCAAATAGATTTTTTTCAGAATGTCCTTCCCTGAAAAAAGTTGTTATACCGGGAAGCATGACTAGTGTAGGTGAATGGACTTTTGAGGATAGTGGGGATGTTTCAGCAGATATTGTGTTTTATTATACAGGAACAGTAGAGCAGTGGAGTCTGTTGCAGGGAAATATCGGAGAGGGAAATCCGTTGTTGGTAGGTGCAACACCACACAAAGTCAGCCTTGTTAATATAGAACCAACTTGTGAAGAAGATGGCGTTAGAAATAAATATGTATGTGCCGAAGATGGCGAATGCTTAATATGTGGTAATAATAAGGTTATTTACGAGGAAACGGTAGAAAAAATAGGCCATGACTGGGATGAAACTAAGAGCGAGGAGAATCTTACACGTCCGGTGTCTGATGGTAATGGTGGCTGGATAAACGGTTACTATACATATACATGCAAGAATGATGCAAATCATACTATGACAGAGGCAGTGGCGAGAGCTGAGTATGATGGATATCAGGAGGCATACGCACAACTGGGTGCATTATTTAATGGCAGCAATATTACAGATGATGCCAAAGCTGATATAAGGCAAAAAATAAAAGAAATATTGAATGAGAATTTTGAAAGTGGATATGTAAAAAATAATTATATTGAAACAGAACAGTATATTCTTGACGATACAGAAGAAGATTTATGTGAGCTTAGGGAATATCTTGAAGCTGGCATAGAAGATGGCACTATGATTAAGGCAGAAAACAGTGATTATGCAGAAATTGATGCACTAATATCTGATATAGAGAGCAGTATGCAGGGAATAGACCAGCTTAGCGAAAAAGCGCAAATCGAGTTAGCAACCATTAAAACTGCTATTGTTGATTTTAAAAGCTCAAGTAATATATCAAAAGCAGAGGTAAGAGATGTTTTAGAAGATTCAATCAATGATGCAAAGGCTCTCAAGAAAGCGACAGATAATGTGAAGGCTATGTTAACTGCCATAGAGGAGATTCCAGATGAGCTTACTGAGGCAGACCTTGAGGATGTGCAGAAGTTAAAAGGTATGTACGAAGCTTTGTCAGATTATGAAAAGAGTTTGTTTTTAGCTTCAGTAAACACGGAAGTAAAAGGAATACTTGTTAAAGCCGAGAATCTAGTTAAGCCTGATGAGGACGAAGACTCTGATAAAGGTGATGGAACTGGCGATAACGTTGGAGCTGGGAACAACACGGGAATTGGCAGTGGAGACGGCGGAGCTAATTCGGGAGATACTACTGATTCCGGAGATACAGCAAATCCATATTGGATGGTGGTGATTTTACTTAGCGGAGTAGGAGTGTTGACAGTAGGATTAAAGGGTAAGCGTCCACACTTGAATTAAGGCAAAAAAAAGAGTATAATGTAACGTAATACGGCGTTATGCTATAAGAAGGATAATATTACGTTAAGGAGGAAGTAAAATGATTAAATGGAATAATCTAGATACTGTTGAGGCATACAAGGAGCTTTCAAAGGTTGAGCCTGTAAAACTTGCATCAGTTATGTCTGGAGAGAATGGTGCAGAGCGAGTAAAGAAGTACAGCGTACCGATGGCGGCTGGACTTGCTTTTAATTATGCAGCGAAGCAGGTTGATGACAATGTATTGAATGTACTCTCTAAGCTGGCTGAGGAGATGCAGCTTACAGAGAAGTTCGAGGCTCTTTACAATGGTGAGGTTGTAAATACAGGAGAGAAGCGTCTCGTACTCCATCATATGACTCGTGGACAGATAGGTGATGCAGTTCAGGCTGATGGTACAGATAAGCGCAGCTTTTATGTGGAGCAGCAGAATAAAATTACAGAGTTTGCAAACAAGGTTCACAGTGGAGCAATCACAAATGCAGCTGGAGATAAGTTTACAACAGTTGTGCAGATTGGTATCGGTGGTAGTGACTTGGGTCCACGTGCTATGTATTTGGCACTTGAAAATTGGGCTAAGGTAAACAACACATTCAAGATGGAAGCTAAATTCATCAGCAATGTAGACCCTGATGATGCGGCAGCAGTCTTAAATACAATAGATGTAGAACATTCACTTTTCGTACTTGTATCAAAATCAGGTACAACACTTGAGACATTAACAAATGAATCTTTTGTAAAGGATGCTTTAAAGGGCGCGGGATTGGACCCTTCTAAGCATATGGTTGCTGTCACAAGTGAGACATCACCACTTGCAAAGAGTGATGATTATCTTGCAGCATTCTTTATGGATGACTATATTGGTGGTAGATTCTCTTCTACATCTGCAGTAGGTGGAGCAGTATTATCATTGGCATTTGGCCCAGATTTATTTGCACAGTTCCTTGATGGTGCAGCCGAAGCAGATAAGCTTGCAGCAAATAAAGATTTACTTTCAAACCCTGCAATGTTAGATGCGTTGATTGGTGTATATGAGAGAAATGTACTTGGATATGAGAATACAGCAGTTCTTCCATACTCACAGGCACTTAGCCGCTTCCCGGCACATTTACAGCAGCTTGATATGGAGTCAAACGGTAAATCAGTAAACCGTTTTGGAGAACTTGTTAATTATCAGACAGGTCCAGTTATCTTCGGAGAGCCTGGAACAAACGGACAGCATTCATTCTATCAGTTACTTCACCAGGGAACAGATATTGTACCTCTTCAGTTTGTCGGCTTCAAGAATAGCCAGATGGGAAGAGATGTAGTGATTCAGGACAGCACAAGCCAGCAGAAGCTTTGCGCAAATGTTGTGGCTCAGATAGTAGCTTTCGCATGTGGTAAGGATGATGCCGACCGCAATAAGTATTTCGAGGGTGGACGTCCATCAAGTATCATCATTGGTGACAAGCTTGATCCAAAGTCTCTTGGTGCACTTCTTTCACACTTTGAGAATAAGATTATGTATCAGGGCTTTGCATGGAATGTAAACAGCTTTGACCAGGAGGGTGTACAGCTTGGTAAGGTATTAGCAAAGCGTGTACTTGCTCATGAGACAGATGGTGCCCTTAAGGCGTACAGCGACTTATTAAATATTTAATTAAAGCTAAAAATATATCAGTTGATTAAGGTCAACTACTTAAGAAAAGGTAGATATTCTAAGAGAAGTCTACCTTTTTTGTAATCATCTAACAGTATAATTATGAAACTATGCAAGGACAAAAAAATGTGATATGATACTACAAGTAGTAAGTTTTTGTAATCAATAAAGGAGCGAGACTATGCCAGTATTTGATTTTAGCAATACACCTGACAACAATGGTGAGGATTTTGTATGTACATATACGACTTTTAATTCAAGCGAGAGAGTGGCTACAGCGGAGAAGCCTATTCTGGTTTTAGATAACAGCAAGCGTCAGTGGAAGCATCATGCCTGTGGCGTTTTTAGCAATCAAAATAAGCAGACAACCTTTGAGTTTAAAGAGGAAGATGGAACCTTTGATGCCAATATTCTGAAGGTGGATTCCCGATTTGTATATCTGTTAAAGTGGCTTGGGAAGAATCATATTAATGTGCGTCTTTCGGGCAAGAATACAGAGGAAGGATATGCTGTTTACAAGATTAGAGAGCTGGCTATGGGCGGAAGTGGAAAGCTTTCAGCTGAGGATGGATTCCTTCAGTTTATGCTCGAGCGATTGTTTTTAAGCAATCCTCCCGCAGAGGAATTAGATGAGGACGAAGATGTAGACGAAACAGGAGATGATATGAAGCTTACCAGCCTTCAAAGCATCTCGGACTTTATGACATGTGCAGGCAAGACATTGCCTGATAATATAAGAGTGTGGGCCAGAAGAAACTTGGCAGTTGCCCGCTCCAATGAGGTAACACAGGAGGAGCGTCGCCATGCCCAGCGAGCACTTTCTATTATGATGAACATTCAATGGAAGAATGACTACTTTGAGTCTATTGATCCTGTGAGAGCCCGCCAGATTCTTGACGAAGAATTATACGGAATGGAGAAAGTAAAGCAGCGTATCATTGAGACAATCATTCAGATAAATAGAACACACACATTGCCGGCATATGGTATTTTGCTGGTGGGACCGGCTGGAACAGGTAAGTCACAGATTGCTTACGCAGTTGCCCGCATTTTAAAGCTGCCATGGACGACTCTTGATATGAGTTCTATAAATGACCCGGAGCAGCTGACAGGAAGCTCACGTATATATGCCAATGCGAAGCCTGGAATTATTATGGAAGCATTCTCTATGGCAGGAGAGTCAAATCTAGTATTTATCATCAATGAGTTGGACAAAGCAGCGTCAGGAAAAGGTAATGGCAACCCGGCAGATGTACTTTTGACACTTCTTGATAATCTTGGATTTACTGATAACTACATGGAATGTATGATACCTACAAGTGGCGTATATCCTATTGCTACAGCTAATGATAAGAGTCAGATTAGCGCACCGCTTATGTCACGTTTTGCAGTGATAGAGATACCGGGCTACACAGTGGAGGAAAAGAAGATTATATTCTCTCGCTTTGCACTGCCAAAGGTACTTAAGCGTATGGGATTAAATGAAAATGAGTGTATCGTAACAGATGAAGCTCTTGATACAATAGTGAAACGTTTTGCTGATACAGATGGTATCCGTGACCTTGAGCAGGTAGCGGAGCATATGGTAGCGAACGCATTGTATCAGATTGAAGTGGATAAGGTTTCGCAGGTTGTATTTGACTCAAAGATGGTTATTGAGTTATTGGGTTAGTCCCATGAAGTTTAATGAACGAAGCAGGTTTGACTAACTGAAATTAACGAGGCCAATTGGACGTGGAATTAACGAGACTCTAGATGGCGAGTGCCATTTAAGATAAAAAACAAGGAGGAAGAATATGGGTTTTTTAACAGGTAAGACAGCTATCATCACAGGAGGAGGACGAAGCGTATTGTCAGATGGCAGATGCGGTTCTATCGGCTATGGTATAGCTACAGCGTACGCAAAAGAGGGAGCAAATCTTGTTATCACAGGTCGTAATGTACAGAAGCTTGAGGATGCTAAGGAAGAGTTGGAAAGACTTTACGGTGTGAAGGTTTTAGCAGTTGCAGCAGACATTTCAGCAGGCACAGATAATGAGGCTGTTGCCAATGAAGTGGCAAAGAAGGCAATGGATGCATTTGGAAGAATCGATGTGCTTATAAACAATGCACAGGCTTCAGCATCAGGTGTTACATTAGCAGACCATACAACAGAGCAGTTTGATTTGGCAATGTATTCTGGCTTATATGCAACATTTTACTATATGAAGGCATGCTATCCATACCTTAAGGAAACACAGGGTAGCGTAATTAACTTTGCATCAGGAGCTGGACTTTTTGGAAACTTTGGTCAGTGTGCATATGCAGCAGCAAAGGAAGGTATCAGAGGACTTACAAGAGTAGCAGCTACAGAGTGGGGCAAGGATAATATTAATGTTAATATCGTATGCCCACTTGCATGGACAGCGCAGCTTGAAAACTTCGAGAAGGCATATCCGGACGCATTTAAGGCAAACGTAAAGATGCCACCTGTAGGACATTACGGAGATTCGGAGAAGGAAATCGGTCGTGTGTGCGTACAGCTTGCATCACCAGACTTCAAGTATATGAGTGGAGAAACAATTACATTAGAAGGTGGAATGGGACTTAGACCATAATCACCACAAAATAAGCTTTAATTATTAGAGGCGGCATCCTATAATTCGCATTATGGGGTGCCGCTTTTTATAACTAAAGATTATTATATATTCTATTGCTTTTTTGTGTTTGTTTGTGTTACAATCTTAAGGATATAAACACACTATGGGAAACTATACCCAAAAGGAGATATATATGATAAATCAGGAAAAGGTCGCTTTGATGACAAAGCTTGCGTCCTACGAGGAAAAAGAGGGCAAAAAGAATATTCCTTTAAGTAAGTACTATAGAGAAGATTATGTGGGACTTAAGATGGTTAATACAGGCATCATAGTTACACTTGCATATATACTTGTTCTTGCGATTTTAGTATTTGTAAACATCGACAAGATGATGACAGAGCTGGCAAATATGGATTATATACAGCTTGGAACAAACGTACTTATAGGGTATGTCATTGTACTTGTGGCGTATATGGTGATTTCATATGTGGTGTATTCAGTTAAGTTTAGACGAGTAAGAGACAGCTTAAATGAGTACAATGGAAATTTGAAGAAGCTGTATAACATCTACAAGGATGAAGAATTTAGCGAAAAGCGAGGAATAGAAAATGTATAAATTATTAGAGCTTAGAGAAAAGTATAAAGTTATATATAGCAGATATTCCATGTATATAGATGCTGCATTTAAGTTTTTCATAGCATTGTTTGGTATGATTACCATAAACAGTCACATTGGAACAATGGGTGTTTTGGAAAATCCACTTGTGGTGATTATCATATCATTGCTCTGTGCTATATTACCTAAAACACTTGGCGCCATGATACTAATGCTTGTTATCGTGGGTCATATGTATGCGATAGCATTAGAAGTGGCAGCAGTAATATTGGTGGCATTTATAGTAATGTACCTTTTGTTCTTTAGATTTACACCAAAGGAAAGTATAGTTTTGGTGGGTATGCCAATACTTTGTATGATGAATATACCTTATGTTGTTCCTGTTATATTAGGATTAGTAGCATCACCAGTATCAGCTATTTCGATGGCATTTGGTACATTGGTTTACTTTATATTAAGCTTCGTGGGAAGCAACTATAATGAGATTGTAAAAATTGGTGCAGATGATGGATTTAAGGTATTGGAGCTCTTTACAGAGGAAGTTTTAAAGAATCCGGCACTTTATTTTACTATTGTAATATTTGCAGTGGTACTCATTTTAGTATATGTACTTAAGAGATTATCAATTGACTACTCATGGATTATTGCAGTGTGTGCAGGTGGAGTAGCACAGGTGGTAATGTTCTTAGTTGGAAACATAACTATCGACATGAGTTTAATGTGTTCAACACTTTCGGCTATATTAGGTGGTCTTATAAGTGTTGGTATATGCTGGTTCTTGCAGTTTTTCCTTCATTCTGTGGATTACACAAGAGCTGAGAAGGTGCAGTTTGAGGATGATGAGTATTACTACTATGTAAAAGCAGTACCAAAGGTTAAGGTTTCAGCGCCAAATGTTAAGGTAAAGAGAGTAAAAGCTAAGCCGGCAGCTGCTAAATCATCAAGCTCTAAGGTGGCAGCAAAGAAAACAGGTCCGGTAGCTGAGAAGCCAGTTAGAAAGCCGGCAGCTATGCCAATGGAAGATGAGCTCGCTTCTGAAATGTTAAGACATAAAAAAGAAACAGCTGATATGACACTAGATATGGAAAAAAAGAATGTCACATCTGATATTACTATGATAGATAGTGATAAGTAGATAACGAAAAGCAACGAAAAGCAACAAAAACCAACAAAAAGCAACAAGGAGATACGTATGTTTGAGAAGCTTAATGAATTCTTAGACAAATACATACCGTTAAAGATAGGCATCGCCGACATTGTCGAGATAATAATTTTGGCATTGGTATTTTATGAGGTGATGGTTTGGATACGAAAGACCAAAGCGTGGATACTACTAAAGGGTATCGTGGCAATTATGGCATTTATGATGATTGCGTCCATTTTTAATTTGGATACAATACTTTGGTTATTGCAGAATATCCTAAGTGTGGGAGTTATTGCAGTGGTAATCATATTCCAGCCGGAGCTTCGAAAGGCATTGGAGCAGATTGGACGAAAGAATTTCATAACGAGCTTCTTTTCTATAGATCCGGGAAAGAAAGTCACTGAGAGATTTTCTGACAGAACCATAAATGAGCTTGTTAAAGCGGCTTATGAATTGGGAAGAACAAAGACAGGTGCGCTCATTGTTATCGAGCAGGATGATACATTACAGGAGTATGTTCGCACCGGTATAGACGTTGATGCTCTAATTAGCAGCCAATTGCTTATTAATATATTTGAGCATAATACACCACTTCATGACGGAGCGGTTATTGTAAAAGGAAACAGAGTTCTATCTGCCACATGTTATCTGCCATTATCAGATAATATGGAGCTTAGCAAGGAACTTGGTACAAGACATAGAGCAGCTGTGGGTATTTCAGAGGTTACAGATGCATTTACAATCATTGTTTCAGAGGAGACAGGAAAAGTATCTGTGACACAGGGAGGCCAGCTTCTTAGAAACATAGGAGGCGATGAGCTTAGAACACTGCTCATAAAGGTACAGGATAAGAATGTAGAGACAAAGCACCATTTCAAGATTTGGAGAGGAAAGCGCAGCAATGAAAACAAGGCTGACCAATAATTGGGAATTAAAAATTTTATCAGTGGTATTGGCTATCGTGTTGTGGCTTATTGTAGTAAATGTCAGTGACCCTGAGAAAACTACCACTATCACAAACATCCCTATTACAATAACTAATGAGGATGCAGTGACAGGTCAGGAGAAGGTTTATGAGGTCATATCAGGAAAGACTGCAACTGTTAAGGTGACAGGACCTAGAACAATAGTCGATTCCTTGGAGGCATCAAGCTTTGAGGCGACAGCGGATTTGTCGAAGCTTTCTATGACCAATGCAGTAGAGGTAGAGGTAGAGCTTGTGAAGGCATCGTACCGCAGCAAGGTGGATATAGATGTTGAGACAACTATGCGCATAGAAGTAGAGGACTTGATTACTCAGGAGTTTACTATTCAGGAGAATACAAGCGGTAGTGTAAAGGATGGATATGTCATCTATGATACAAGTCTTAAGGATGCCAATGTTTCAGTTACAGCACCGGAGTCAGTTATGGCTACTATTGCTAAAGTGGCGGTGTCTGTAAATGTGCAGGGAGCTAACAGGGACTTTACAGTGACATCAGCTATACAGGCATATGACAGTAGAGGTAATGTCATTGATGCCAAGAGTAAAAAGATATCATTTGGTTTAGCGACCACAGAAGTGGCGCTTACGGTATATCCTGTAAAACAGGTACCTATAAAGTATCAGATAGATGAGACGGCTTATCCAAATGCAGTTATTTCAGCTACAAATATTAGCAGAGAATATATTATGGTAGCAGGAAGAAAGGAAGCACTAGATAGTATTAATGAGATAAATCTAGACACAACCAGCCTTGTTATCACAGAGGAGCAGAGCCAGTACGAGCTCACATACAGCTATGATGATTTGTTGCCGGAGGGAGTATATGTCTACGGAGAGGATACATCAGTGACATTAAAGGTGACTACTGATGCAATTATTACAAAGACATTTACAGTACCTGTAAGTGAGATAGCTATAAAGTCACTAGGTGATGGATTTAGTGCGTCACATGAAACAACTGGTAACATAACATATATAATAAGAGGTAGAAAGAGTCTTTTAGACGCATTCGTACCAGAGGATAATCCATTGTTCGTATCTACAAAGGACTTGGGAGAAGGAGTCTATGATTTAGAGGTTCAGATGGATTTGGATGAGACAATAGAGCTTATTACACCGCTTAGAATTACCGTAAGAGTCATGTCAAAGGATAGACCTACAGACCCTACTTCTGATGAACCTTCAAGTGAGCAGGGAAGCAGTGATTCAAACACTAGTGGTGGCAATGAAAACACAACAGGTGAAAATGTCACAACGCCAGCAAGTGGAGAGGTTACACCTGATCCTGAGAGTGGCAGTGATACAAGTGAGGGTACAGAGCCTGCAAATGAAGGAGTCTAGGTAGATGGTAAAGGGGATTGCAAAAATTAATGATCCGGTAGGATTACATTTAAGACCTGCTAAGGACCTTAGCAATAAGGCATTGGCATTTAAGTGCAAAGCAGAACTTAGAAGGGGAAATACTACAGCGAATATTAAGAGTATTATAAGTCTACTTGGAGCCTGTGTGAAATCAGGTGAAGAGGTGGAAATAATATGTGATGGCCAGGATGAGGAAGAAGCATTAAAGGCTATTATGGAAATTTTAGACAGAATGTAAATGAAGGAGATTAGTCATGGGTAGATATTTTGGTACAGACGGATTTAGAGGAGAAGCAAACAATGGATTAAATGTGGAGCACGCATTTAAGGTTGGTCGTTTTCTAGGCTGGTACTACGGAAAAGATCATAAGGCTAGTATTGTAATTGGTAAGGATACTAGAAGAAGCAGCTATATGTTTGAGTACGCATTAGTTGCAGGTCTGACAGCTTCAGGAGCGGATGTATCACTACTACATGTTACAACTACACCAAGTGTGGCTTATGCAGTGCGTACAGAAGGCTTTGATTGCGGTATTATGATATCTGCAAGCCACAACCCATACTATGACAATGGTATAAAGATTATCAATGGAAATGGTCAGAAGATAGAGGCATTTATCGAGGAACAGATAGAGGATTATATTGATGGAAAGATAGCAGAGCTTCCATATGCTACAAAGGAAGATATTGGATGCGCTACTGATTTCTCAGCAGGAAGAAACAGATACATAGGCTATCTTATTTCTATTCCATCGAGAGCATTTAAGAATAAGACTGTAGCATTGGATTGCTCTAACGGAAGTGCATCTGCCATAGCAAAAAGCGTATTTGATGCATTAGGAGCAAAGACAATTGTTATAAACAATCAGCCAAACGGTACAAATATCAATACAAACTGTGGTTCTACACACATTGAAGTCCTACAGGAGTTCGTAAAGAACAATCAGGTAGATGTAGGATTTGCATATGATGGTGATTCTGACAGATGTATTGCAGTAGACGAAAATGGAAATATCGTAGACGGTGACAGCATTATGTACGTTTGCGGAACATATATGCAGGAAAAGGGACAGCTACATGGTGACACAATTGTTACAACAGTTATGTCAAACCTTGGTCTATATAGAGCCTTAGAGAAGAAGGGAATAAAGACAGAAAAGACAGCCGTAGGTGACAAATACGTTTGTGAAAATATGATGGCAAACGGATACAGCCTAGGTGGTGAGCAGTCTGGTCACATAATATTCTCAAAGTATGCTACAACAGGTGATGGAATCCTAACATCTATTATGGTAATGGAAACTATGGTTGAAAAGAAAATGGCTCTTAGCGAATTGACAAGAGAGCTAAAGATTTATCCACAGATTCTTATTAATGTTAAGGTGACAGACAAGGTGGCAGCTATGGAGGATAAGGACCTTCTAGCAGAGGCAGCTTTAGTTGAAAAGGAATTAGGAGACACAGGTCGACTACTACTACGTTCAAGTGGAACAGAGAATTTAGTTCGAGTTATGGTTGAGGCAGAGACTGATGAGCTATGCAAGACTATGGCAGAACGTGTGGCAGCGAAGTTAGATAAATACAAGATATAAGGAGAAAAAATATGTTAAATTTTAAGAGATATAGAAGAAACCCAGTGGTCAATTATCCTGAGAGAGAATGGCCAAACAAAGAGATAATGAAGGCGCCAATCTGGTGCTCAGTAGACTTAAGAGATGGTAATCAGGCACTTATAGAGCCAATGGTAGTTGAGGAGAAAATTGAATTCTTCAACTTACTTATGAAGCTTGGTTTTAAGGAGATTGAGGTTGGTTTCCCAGCTGCTTCTCAGATTGAGTTTGATTTCTTAAGACAGTTAGTAGATAGAAAGCTTATTCCTGATGATGTAAAGATTCAGGTTCTTGTACAGTGCCGTGAGCATCTTATTGAGAGAACATTTGAAGCATTACAGGGAATTAAGCAGGCAGTAGTACATATCTACAATTCTACATCTACACTTCAGAGAGATGTTGTATTTAACAAGAATAGAGAAGAGATTAAGCAGATAGCCATCGAGGGAACAAGAATGGTTAAGAAGTACGCAGGAAACTTTGATGGAAAGTTATACCTTGAGTACTCTCCAGAGAGCTTCACAGGAACAGAGCTTGATTACGCATTAGAGGTGTGTACAGCAGTTCAGAAGGAGTGGGGAGCTACAAAGGAAAATCCAATTATCATCAACCTTCCTGCTACAGTAGAGATGAATACACCAAATGTTTATGCTGACCAGATTGAGTGGATGGATAAGCATTTTGAGGACAGAGAAAGTATAATTTTAAGTGTACATCCGCATAATGATAGAGGTACAGGCGTTGCTGCAGCAGAGCTTGCATTACTTGCCGGTGCTGACAGAGTAGAGGGTACACTTTTTGGAAATGGTGAGAGAACAGGTAATGTAGACATTACAACTATTGCTTACAATATGTTCTCACAGGGAATCAATCCGGAGCTTAACTTAGAGAATGTAAATGAGCTTATTGAAGTATATGAGAGATGCTGTAAGATGCCTGTCGGTATGAGACATCCATATGCAGGAAAGCTTGTGTTTACAGCGTTCTCAGGCTCACATCAGGATGCTATCAACAAGGGTATCACAGCTATGCGTGAGAGAGGTCAGGAGCATTGGGAGGTTCCATATCTTCCAATTGACCCAAGCGATGTAGGTCGTGATTATGAGCCAATCGTTAGAATAAACAGTCAGTCTGGAAAGGGTGGCGTAGCCTTCGTTATGGATACATATTTTGGCTACAAGCTTCCAAAGGGAATGCACAAGGAGTTTGCTGATGTCATCCAGAAGATTGCTGAGGCGCAGGGTGAGGTATCGCCAGATACAATTATGGATAAGTTCCGCGAGGAGTATATTACAGCTAAGACAGAGTCTGAGTATCCATTTGAGTTTACATCATGTAAGATATCAGACGTGGACGGAGAGTCTGAGGAAGATACACTTGTTAAGCTTACATACAAGTATGAGGGCAAGGAAATCTACGTAGAGCAGACAGGAAACGGTCCTATCGATGCTGTGAAGACAGCTCTTGAAAATACAGCTGGAGTGAAGTTTAGAATGACAGACTACTCACAGCACGCTTTATCAGACGGCTCAAGTGCCAAGGCAGCAGCTTATGTGAACTGTATTGATTTAGAGACAGGCAAGGCAACATACGGAGTAGGCGTCAGCACAAATATTACAAGAGCATCTATTAGAGCGGTATTCTCAGCACTTAACAGATTGGCGAAATAGGCTCGCCGGGGTTGTTTAGGAGGGAAAAGAATATGAAAAAGACAGTTTTACTTGCAGGAGGCGCTGGATATATTGCCAGCCATACAGCCATAGAGCTTATGGAAGCAGGATATGAGGTAGTGAGCGCTGATTGCTACTACAACAGCAAGCCGGAGGTTTTTAACAGATTAGAGAAAATCACTGGTGTGAAGATAAAGAATTATGATGTAGATGTGTGCGATATGGAAGCACTTGATAAGGTGTTTGCAGAAAACAAGATTGATGCAGTTGTCCATTTTGCAGGCTACAAGGCAGTAGGAGAATCAGTGGCAAAGCCAATGATGTACTACGAAAACAATATGGTATCTACATTTTCCTTACTTAAGGTTATGAAGAAGTATAACTGCGATAACCTGGTGTTTAGTTCATCAGCAACAGTTTATGGAATGCAGGATACAGTTCCTTTTGTAGAGAGTATGCAGACAGGTCCATGTACAAATCCATATGGTTGGACAAAGCTTATGAATGAGCAGATACTTATGGATGCGGCAAAGGCAGATGAGACACTTTCTGTAGTATTACTTAGATATTTTAATCCTGTAGGCGCTCACAAGTCAGGTCTTATAGGCGAAGACCCAACAGGAATTCCAAACAACCTGATGCCATTTATCTCACAGGTTGCAGTAGGTAAGAGAGAGCATCTTAACGTATTTGGCGATGACTACAATACACCAGATGGCACGGGAGTCCGTGACTACATCCATGTAGTAGACCTTGCTAAGGCCCACGTAAAGGCTATAGATTATGCCCTTAAAAACAAGGGCTCAGAAGTGTTTAACATAGGTACAGGTGTAGGATACAGCGTACTTGATATGGTTAAGGCATTTGAGAAGGCCAATGACATAAAGGTTCCATATGTTATTGCACCAAGAAGACCGGGCGATATCGACACATGCTATGCAGACAGCACAAAGGCAGAGAAGATGCTTGGTTGGAAAGCAGAAAAGAGCCTTGAAGATATGTGCAGAGATACATGGAATTGGCAGAAGAACAATCCAAATGGATATGAAGAATAAAAGAGAAATTTAAGCAAAATTAATCAAAAACGCTCCGCTAAGGAGCGCATTGTGGCGGATATATATGCTGGCTATTTGGCGGGCGTATATATCCGCTGTTTGTTTATTTTATTTATTGATATCCTAGTTTTTTAATCTATGAGGAGAAGCTCTTTTCATTTATAAATTTGGAGCTTGTGCTGTGAGGGACTTTTTGTGTCTCCTGGGGATTGGTTGTAGGAAAATTGAAGGAAATTTGAAGGAAAACTAGTGCGCGTGGGAGTGTTTTCTGCGTAAATGTTGGAAATTGTGCTGATTAGGTAGAGAGAAAGAGGAAAAATGGAGGCAGGAGAGGGAAAAACTCTACCTAAAGGTAGGAAATTATGATATTTAGGCAGAGAAAATAGAGAGAAATGGCCATAAAGACGAGGAAATCTCTACGTAAAAGCAAGAATTTGAAGCAAATAGATAGAGAAAAATAGAAAAAACAGAAGTCAGAAAGAGAAAATCTCTACGTAAATTGGAAAATATGCCATAAGTAGGTAGAAACTTCTGTGAATGGGGAGTTTCTTCTGTATAATCAAAAGAATATATTCTCAGTTTACATTTTATAGATATTTGTGTTATGCTAAATGTATAAAGCATCTTTTCTATCTATCAGATATGAAGTGGCGGTATTCATATTCTAAAATTCCAATGCAGATAAAAATCATTATCTGTTCTTGCAGAAAATTCATGCTTTAATTCAAGTTTAAATATTTTAGTGAAAAATAGGAAAAAAATAACATTACACTCACACTGTTGTTGGAATTACGGAAAAAATTATGTAAAATTGACATTATGGCATATATGCCATATAATAAGACTAAGGAGAAAATATGAAACAGTTTCAGGTTTTGTTTTATGAAACAGAATTAGGATATAGTCCGGCTGAAGAATTTATGAAAAGCATTGATATAAAGATGCGTGCAAAATTGGCTGGGATAATATCAATATTGCAGGAGTATGGAAATCAATTGAGGGAACCATATAGTAAGCATCTAGAAGATGGTATTTTTGAAATACGTGGTAAAGTAGGGAGTGATATATCAAGAGTATTATATTTTTTTTATCATGATAGGAAAATTATTTTAACGAATGGATTTGTAAAGAAGACAAATAAAACGCCTAGAAGTGAACTTGAAAAGGCAAAAAAATATAGAAATGATTATTATGAAAGGTGTGTATGTAATGAAAAAGTTTGATGATTACTTGAATCAGCAATTAGAAAATGCTGAGTTTAGAAAAGAATATGAAAATATGCAGCCGGAATTTGATGTCATAAGAGCCTTGGTGGAGGCTAGAGCGGCTAAGAATATGACACAGAAACAATTGGCAGAACGAACAGGTATTAATCAGGCTGATATTAGCAAATTGGAAAATGGGACACGAAATCCTTCGATTAATCTTTTAAAAAGATTAGCAGAGGGGTTGGATATGGCGTTGAAAATCGAATTTGTGCCCAAACAAAGAATGTAAATATAGAATAAATAAAATCATATAGCACAAACTATAAAAAAACAAAAACATATGGAGGTGCTATATGGAAATATCAACAGATACAATTAAACTATTACGTGAGTGTGATGCAGGCATAAAGATGGGCATCGAATCTTTAAAACAGGTAGTGGATTATGTTAAGGATTTTAAGTTAAAAGAAATGCTTAAGAAAAGCATAGATGTTCATGAAAGCCTTCAGGATGAAGCGACAACACTTCTTCACGAATATAACGACGAAGGCAAAGAGCCAAATATCATGGCAAAGGGAATGTCATGGATGAAGACAAATATGAAAATGACTATGGACTATTCGGATAATACAGTGGCAGATTTAATGGTAGATGGCTGCAATATGGGAACAAAGTCGCTTCATAAGTATTTAAACGAGTACAAGGGAGCTAATGAAAAAGCAAAGAAGTTGGCAAAGGATGTGCTAAAGGAAGAAGAAGGGTTAGCAGAGGATTTAAGGGAGTATCTGTAAGGAAGAACGTATAATTTTATATTGTAAAACAAGAAGGATTATGCTACCATTGTGGTAGCATAATTTCTGTATAATTGAAGTGAAAAATCTTCAATTAAGTGTGTGAATTTTATCTATTAAGTAAATTATTATTATCTAAAGAATCAAAAGAAATCTATGCTAAATCCATTTTAAAGATTAAAGAGCAGGAGATTTCTTTTTGTTATAATATTTTGTACATAAGCAGCTCCTGCGCGAACGAAAGGAGAAATGCTTATGAAACAAAAGGAACAAGTAAACAGAATTTATATGTTAACTGAGGAAGAAATTCGAGCTGAATATGAAAAGAAAGACATTACCGATGATTTTATATTTGGCAAAGTTATGGAGAACCCTGTCAACAGTATTCCAATGTTAGAATTTTTAACGGGCAATAAAATTGAGTCAGTTAACACGATAATTACCCAGAAAGCTATAAAGATAACAAGTGACGGGAAGGGCGTCAGATATGATGTCTATGTGGAAGATGACAAAGATATTGTATATGATACAGAGATGCAAAATCGTAGTGCTAATACGGATACACTTCCACGGCGCGTAAGATTTTATCAGGGTATGATAGATTTGAACATTCTGGAAAGTGGTGCGGATTATGACATGTTAAAAGAAAGTTATGTAATATTTATATGCACCTTTGATCCGTTTGGAAAGGATTTATGTTGTTACGAATTTGAAAATATATGCAGATATGATAATAAAATTATTTTCAATGATGGAAGAAAAATATTGATTTTTAATACCAAAGGGAAGATAATAAACGTAAATAAAGAAGTGGCAGATTTTTTAAGGTACTTAGAAACAAAACAGGCAACAAATGAGTTTACAAGAAGGCTAGCTAGAGAAGTGGAGAGGGTACGTCATAATAAAGAATGGATGGTGGAATATATGAAGACATTAGTGCATGATATGGATGTAAGAAATGAAGGAATAGCTATAGGAATAGAACAAGGAATAGAACAGGGAATAGAACAAGGGATAACACAAGGGATATCTCAGTCTGTTGTTGACTTTTTGAGTGAATATGGTCAAATTCCAGAGAGTATTAGAGAACGTATTTGTAACGAAAAAGATGTGGAAAAACTTAAAAACTGGAATAAGCTTTCTGCAAAAGTGTCTTCTATTGAGGAATTTGTAGAAAAGATGTAACCATCTAGATATATAACTATAATAAAAGGTATGACATATTTGACAAAAATCTTATATGTCATGCCTTTATTTATGTAAAACATTGTTAATAAAGAAAACATTGTGTATTGTGTCGAATAGGTGTATAATGTACTAGTATATGTGTAAATATGCATTTTTTTAGGAGGAAGCAGCTGATGAGCAATAAAGGTAAGAAAAACAGTGCAAAAAAAGTAGCAGCTGAAAAAGATATAAAAAATATAATAGAGACAGAAAATACAGATACTAATGCAGATGTCTTTGAAGATGTAGTTGTAATAGAGCCAGATGGAACAGAGTATGTTAATGGCGAGAAGGTTCAAAAGGAAAAAGACCATAAGAAAGGTAAAAACCAGGCAGACAAGAAGCCTATGAAACAAAAGATGGCAGAGGCGTGGGACTTTACAAAAAAGTTTTTAAAGTCAAGACTTTGTGGATATATTGTATCCATTGTGCAGCTTGTACTGACATGTATACTTTTAGGCGAGATACTTTATATGAATGCCCTTCCAGTATGGCTCTTTATACCGATATGTTTGGTAATGTTACTTCTTAATATGTTTACATTCCTTACAGCACAGTCGAAAAAACTGAGGACAGCCGGAAAGATAGTATCACTGGTGTTTATCATCATATGGAGTATGGGTATCTACTATGTAGGACATGCTAATGATATGGTTGATAATATATCAGGTGCTAAGACAAAGACAGACGTCGTAAATGTGTATACTCTTAGAGTTAATCCGGCAACAGGACTTAACCAGATAGAAGAATTTGGTATCCTTAAGGCACTTGACAGCGAAAACACAGTAAAGACTATCGCAGACATAGAGAAGAAGGTTGGAAAATCTATAACTACAGTAGAGTATGACAGCTTCCTTGAATTGGTACAGGCCTTATATGACGAGGAAGTGGATGCGATTATATTAAATAGTGCGTTCGTTGAGACGATAGTGGATGAACCGGCTTTTGTAAACTTCAAGACAGAGACAAAGATACTCCATGAGAATACCATTGTCACAGAGATTGAAGTGGAAGAAGATAAGGATGTTACAAATAATACATTTGTTTTATATGCAAGTGGTATCGATGTGACAGGAAATATATCTACAACAAGTAGAAGTGATGTAAACATACTTATAGTCGTAAATCCTGATACAAGACAGGTGCTTATGATTAATACTCCTAGAGATTATTATGTGCCACTGGCCCTCGGTGGAAATCCTATGGACAAGCTGACACATGCAGGAATCTATGGTGTGGATACGTCCATGAAGACACTGGGTAACCTTTATGGAATAAAGGTGGATTACTTCTTTAGAGTAAACTTTACAGGATTTAAGAAAGTTATAGATGCGCTAGGAGGAATAGAGGTATATTCTGAGAAGGCATTTACCACAACTCATGGTGGCTACAAGATAAAGCAGGGTAACAATTCCCTTAATGGAGCACAGGCGCTGGGATTCGTAAGAGAGAGATACGCTTTCGGAGATGGCGATAACCAGAGAGGTAGAAATCAGATGAAGATTATAAAGGCTATCATGGATAAGATGATGTCGCCGGCACTTCTCAATGATTTCAGTGGACTGATGGAAAGCTTGTCAGGAAGCTTCCAGACAAGTATGACTTCAGAACAGATTATGGCACTGGTAAGAAAGCAGCTTAATGAGGGTGGCTCATGGAATATAAAGAGTTATGCAGTATCAGGTTATGGTGATAAGCTGCCAGTATATTCTATGTCAGCAATACCATATGTAATGATACCATATCAGGATCAGGTAGATAGAGCAAAGAATCTTATACAGATGGTATTTGATGGTAAGGTTATTACTGATAATGATGTGAAGTAAGTAAGAGGTAAATATGAAAAGAGTTATAACATATGGAACTTTTGACCTATTACACTATGGTCATATAAATCTGTTACAGAGAGCTAAAGCGCAGGGCGATTATTTGATTGTAGCGTTATCCACAGATGAATTTAACTGGAATGAGAAGCAGAAGAAATGCTACTTCTCATATGAGCAGAGAAAAAGACTATTAGAGGCTATTAGATATGTGGACCTGGTAATACCAGAAGAAAACTGGGAGCAGAAGAAAACAGATGTCCATGAATATCACATAGATACATTCGTAATCGGTGATGACTGGGAAGGAAAGTTTGATTTCTTAAAAGATGAAGGTGTGGAAGTTGTATATTTGCCAAGAACACCAGAAGTAAGCACTACACAGATTAAGAATGATTTGAATGGCGAAAAGTAGGAAAAGTAATCTAGGAGTAAACGAGATGAACTATAGAGAAGTGTACGAAAAGTGGTGTACAGATTCATATTTTGATACAGCCACAAAGGAAGAGCTAAATGCAATAGCGGGAAACGAAAAAGAGATAGAGGACAGATTTTATCGTCAGCTTGAGTTTGGTACAGGTGGACTGAGAGGTGTGATTGGTGCAGGAACTAATCGAATGAATGTATATACAGTTCGTCAGGCGACACAGGGATTGGCAAATTATGTTATTGCTCAGAATGGATGCGATAAAGGTGTTGCTATAGCATATGATTCGAGAATTATGTCACCAGAGTTTGCAAAGGAAGCAGCACTTTGCTTAAATGCTAATGGGATAAAAACATATTTATTTGAGAGTTTGAGACCAACTCCAGAACTTTCGTTTGCAGTGAGAGAGCTTAAGTGCATAGCTGGTATTGTTATTACAGCAAGTCACAATCCAAGAGAATATAATGGATACAAGGTATACTGGGAGGATGGAGCACAGATTACACCACCGCATGATAAGAATATATTGGCAGAAGTAGCGAAGGTTACGGATTTTGCTATGGTGAAGACAATGAGTGAGGAAGATGCTGTTAAAGCAGGTCTTCATAATATGATACCATTGGATTTTGATGATAAATATCTTGCGAAGCTTAAGGAACAGAGTATTCATCCAGAAATAATAAAAGAGGTAGCTAAGGATATAAAGATAGTATATACCCCTCTTCACGGGACAGGTAACGTGCCGGTAAGAAGAGTTCTTGCAGAACTAGGATTTGAGCATGTATATGTAGTTAAAGAGCAGGAAGCCCCTGATGGAAAATTTCCTACAGTAGCTTATCCGAATCCAGAGGATGAAAAAGCATGGGAGCTTGCTTTAAAGCTTGCAAAAGAGGTTGATGCAGATATAGTACTGGCAACAGACCCGGATGCAGACCGTTTGGGTGTATATGCAAAGGATACAAAGACAGGTGAGTATGTAAGCTTCACTGGAAATATGTCAGGAATGCTTATTGCAGAATATATCTTTAGAGAGAGAAAGCTTACAGGCACATTACCAGAGAAGCCGGCCCTTGTGGAAACAATAGTTACTACTGATATGGCAAAGGCGATAGCTAAAGAATATGGAGCAGAGCTTATAGAAGTTTTAACTGGATTTAAGTATATAGGAGAGCAGATTAAGTGGTTTGAAGAGAATGACACATATAACTATGTGTTTGGTCTTGAAGAAAGCTATGGATGTCTTGCTGGAACATATGCGAGAGACAAGGATGCCTGTGTGGCAGTTATGATGCTCTGTGAGGTTGCGGCATACTACAAAAAGAAGGGCATGACATTATGGGATGCTATGCTTGAAATGTACGAAAAATATGGATATTACAAAGAAGGGCTTGCAACAGTAACTCTTAAAGGAATGGACGGGGCGGCTCAGATTCAGAAGCTTATGACTGAACAGAGAGAGAATCCACCAAAAGAGTTTAATGGTTTTAAAGTCCTGGCAGTTCGCGATTACAAAGCAGATACCAGAAAAGATATGGTAACGGGAGAAGTTACATCAACCGGACTTCCTACATCAAATGTATTGTACTATGAGCTTGAGAATAATGCGTGGTGCTGTGTCAGACCATCTGGTACAGAGCCAAAGATTAAGTATTATTTTGGAGTTAAAGGTCAGTCGCTTGAAGATGCGGATGAGAAGTTAGACAGACTTAAACATTCGTTTGCATAGAAAAGAAAAACATACAAGTGAATAACTTATTCAATTAGTAGGAGGCAGATGATGAGTGCAATAAAACTTTATAGAATTGCAAGAAAATGCTACAAGATGCACATACCATTGTTACCGAAAATCTTTTATAGATTAATATATTTAATCAATAATTGTCATATCCATTACATGACCGATATCGGAGAAGGAACCAAGTTAGGATATGGTGGTATTGGTGTTGTGATACACAAGGATGCGGTTATAGGAAAAAATTGCGTTATAGAATCTAATGTGACAATAGGTGGAAGAAACAACGAACCAATAGTTCCTGTTATAGGAGATAGGGTATTTATTGGAACTGGAGCACGTATTTTAGGGAATGTTAAGATTGGTGAAAATTCAATCATAGGTGCTAATGCAGTTGTGTTAAAAGATGTGCCGCCAAATTGTAGTGTTGCTGGTGTGCCAGCCAAGATACTTCACAGTGACATTGATATTAGCGAGAAATGTAATATAGATAGTATAACAAATAGATAAAATAGGAGGACAATATGAATATAAGTATATTTGGATTAGGATATGTAGGATGTGTAGGAGCGGCGTGTTGTGCAAAATTAGGACATCACGTAATCGGAAATGATGTATCAGAGAACAAGGTTAACTTGATTAATCAGGGAAAGCCTACAATTATTGAGGCAGATATTGAACCATTGATTAAAGAAGCGCATGATAAAGGACTGCTTGAAGCAACTACGGACTATCATTATGCAGTTCATAATTCGGAAATATCATTTATTGTTGTAGGAACACCAAGTAGTAAAGAGGGTCATCTTAATCTTGGTTATATATATAATGTGGCAGAACAGATAGGCGCAGCATTAAAAGATAAGGACGAATTCCATATAATAGCAATTAGAAGTACAGTTCTTCCTGGAACAAACAAAAAAGTGGGGGAGATTGTAGAAAAAGCATCAGGAAAAAGCAGAGGCAAAGATTTTACAATTGTATCAAATCCAGAATTTTTACGAGAGGGAACTGCGGTTCAGGATTATATGAATCCACCACTTACTCTTGTTGGAACAGATAGCGAAATAGCGGATAAAAAATTTAGAGAATTATATAAGGATATACCAGGGGAATTTATTTCAACTGATATAGAAGTGGCTGAGATAATGAAGTATGTTAATAATACATACCATGCTCTTAAAATTGTGTTTGGAAACGAAGTGGGAAATATATGTAAGGCTCTTAACATTGATAGCCATAAGGTTATGGAAATATTCTGTAAAGATACACAGTTAAATATTTCACCATATTATTTTAAACCGGGATTTGCTTATGGAGGTTCGTGTTTACCAAAGGATTCAAAGGCATTGAGAACATTGGCACATGATTTGTATGTGGATGTTCCAGTTATTAATGCGATTAATCCATCAAATGAACTTCAGAAAAAGAATGCGATAGATATTATCGAAAGTAAGGGTAAGAAGAAAGTTGGTATTTTGGGATTAAGTTTTAAAGCTGGAACAGATGATTTGCGCTGTAGTCCAATCGTTGATGTGGCAGAAGCGTTGCTTGGTAAAGGGTATGAGATTCATATTTACGATAAAAATGTGGCTAAATCTCAGAAAACAAATACAAACGCAGATTTCATATCAGCCAAATTGCCTCATTTACATAGTATCATAACCGATGATCTAAATGAAGTATGCAATGCGAGTGATGTTTTAGTTATAACAAATAAAGAAAAAGAATTCTCAGATGTTCCTGCAATGTATCCTAATAAGATTATTGTTGACCTTGTTCGTCAGTTCAAGGAACTTGATTATGAAGGAAACTACGAAGGAATTAGCTGGAGTAATATTAATGTAAATCCAGCACAGAATAATGAGATTATAAGAGACATGGTAAAGACAGAGTTTTAATAGACACTAGGAGGAAAATGTTATGGCCAATGTTATGTGGCTTTTCAGAAGGTTAAAAGCGATGAGTTTTCCAGAGATATTATGGAGAATCAGTCAGAAAAAACTTCAAAGAAGAGAAGAAAAAACATTTAAATACTGCAAAATGGCTGTAACAGACAGAGTGTTTAATGATAAATTAGCTAATCTGCAAATTGATGCTTCTAGAATGCATTTAAACCTAAAGAATGGTATATATGAAGAAAAAGAATCAATACCACTTCTTGGCGGTTATGATTATGATTCTTATAAGAAAAAGTGGAATGCAGGTTTTCAAACAGAAAATCAATGGCCAGAAGTATTTTCATATTCGTTGCAATATAAGCAGAGGGATGATATAGGAGATGCAAGAACAAATTGGGAATTAAATAGGCATTTTCAATTTGCACTTTTGGCAAAGAATTATGCAGCAACTGGTAAAAAAGAATATATTGATGAACTAGAAAATTTATTTACAGATTGGAATAAGAGCAATCCATTCTTGTGGGGAATATCCTGGACAAGTGTAATGGAAGTTGCAATAAGATGTAGTAATTGGTGCTATGCATATTGTTTCTTGGAAAAATCAAAGGTGTCAGAAGAATTATTAGAGCAGCTTAGAGTTGGAATTTTGAATATGACTGATTATATTGAAAAGCATTATTCTAGATACTCATCTGCTAATAATCATCTAATAGTTGAGGCTTTTTCCATAGGACAGGCAGGTATTTTGTTTAAATGTAAGAAGTGGATTGAATTAGCCGTTGAAATATTGACAAGAGAACTGACTTTACAAAATTATTCTGATGGAATCAATAAAGAATTATCATTGCATTATCAATCTTTCTATATGGAAGCGATGGGATTGATGATGAGACTTATGATAAAGAATGAAATAGATGTGCCATCAATATGGTACGAAATGTTAGATAAAATGAGTTGCTATGTAGCTAATTGTATGGGTGAATATGGCGAAGTTGTTGTATTTGGTGATGATGATGAAGGAAAAATCTTGGATTTACAAGGTGGTTATAATCATTATCAATATGTGTTAGGTCTATATAGCTTTTTATTAGATAAGCAGTATATAAATTTGAAGCAAATCAATTGTGAAAATTTAGAGTGGTTATTTGGACCAACAGAAAAAACTGAAGCCGTAAATAAGCAATTATATAAGGCACCTAAGGTTGCAAGTTATAAGGAAGGCGGAAACACAATTATACGAAGTGACGATGGAAGGGTGCTAATAGGCATAGACCATGCAGAATTAGGCTTTGGCAGTATTGCTGCACACGGTCATGCAGATGCGTTGAGCTTTCAAATGTTTGTGGATGGACAAGCAGTGTTTGTTGATCCAGGAACATATATCTATCATTGTGATATAGAGAGCAGAAATGCATATAGAAAAACACAAAATCATAATACAGTTTGTGTTAACGGTCAAGACCAGTCAGAGATGTTAGGTGCGTTTCTTTGGGGAAAAAGAGCTAAGTGTAAGTTGCTTAGTTTAGAAGAAGAAGATGGGAAAGTTGTTATAGAAGCGGAGCATGATGGATATAAGCCGATATGTGTAAAGCGAAGATTTGAGTTTAATAAGCATAACTACTTGCTAATAAAAGATGTGTGTAACAGTAAAAGTGTGGCTAAGTTTTTGATTAATCCTAAAGCAGAGGTTAATATTAAGGGGAATATAGCAGAAATATACTTGGATACTGTTCATATTATCATAAAATCAAGTAATGTTTTAAACGAAGAGACAGTTAAAATATCTCATTGTTATGGGATTGAAGCTGAAGGAACAGTGATATCAGCTACCATAAATGATAAAGAGTTATTTACCGAAATACAAATACTGTAAAGGGTGAACAAAATGGGAATTGCATTATTAAAAAAATTAAATGAAAGTATGCCAGATTTTCTAAAAATCATGGTAGCTCCGATTATTAGAAATAAATTAATTAATAACAAGGTTTTCGTTGAACAGATAAAAATGCTAGAAGATTACGAGAAATATTCAGACAAAGAAAAAAGCGATTTTCAGTTGAATATTATGAGAAATGTCTTAGTCCATGCGTACGAACATACGGAATATTATAAGAAGATATTTGATGAAGTAAGTTTTAATCCATATGAATTTAAAGATTTTGAAGAGATTAAAGTGATACCGTTATTATCAAAGGAGATAATAAAAGAAAATTCAAATAAAATTGAAGCAGATGATGTCTCAGATTATTATGTAGGAGTAACTGGAGGAAGTACAGGTGAGCCTTTAAAAGTCTTATTAGATAGAGATTCAATATATAAAGAGAAAGCTTTTATATATTATTTTTGGTCAAAATATGGATATGATATAAAAAAAAGTAAAATAGTGACATTTAGAGGTGTTGACTTCAAAGGGAAAATGACAAAAGTTAATCCTTTGTATAATGAGATTATTTTTAATCCATTTATACTGACATATGCTAATATTGACAAATATGTGAAGAAAATCAATAAATATAAACCGGAATTTATACATGGATACCCTTCAGCAATGGCAAACTTTTGTAGATTGCTAATTGAAAACAAATTATCCTTGAAGGTGAAAATTAAGGCTGCTTTTGCAATTTCAGAAGAATGTACAGTTGAACAGCAAAAAGTTATTGAACAGGCGTTAGGTTGTAAAGTTATCAGTTTTTATGGGCATACAGAGCGTGCTGTTTTTGGCGAGCAAGTAGGATATGAAAGATTGTATAAGTTTAATGATATATATGGATATACTGAATTGCTTGAACATGAGGCTGGAAATGTTGTATGTACGGGCTATATTAATTATAAATTCCCATTCATACGCTATGTTGTTGACGACCATGCACAGAATAGTAATGATAAAGGATATTTTATTGAACCACATCGCAAAGGTGCAACTTTAATAGGTATTAATGGTGAAAGAATATCTCAGTCGAGTCTCAGATGCCACGATGCATCGACATTTAGCGGGACAACAGGATATCAAATGTATCAGAAAGAATATGGAAAAGTTGAGTGTAGAGTTCAAGCTGTACAAAAAATAAGTGAACAAAAAATCAATATGATTAAGAAGGGACTAGAAGAGAAGACGGGTAAATGTATTGATTGGAAAGTAATTCAAGTTGATGAATTTGAACTTACCGAGAGAGGAAAATGTAAAACTATTATACAAAAATGCAAGGAGAAAGTATAAAATGAGAAAAGTATTGATTATAGTTGAAAATTTGCCAGTTCCATTTGATACAAGAGTATGGCAAGAGGCAACGACACTTGTTGCAAATGGTTATACAGTTTCTGTAATTTGTCCTAAAGGAAAAGGATATACAAAGGAAGAAGAAGTGTTAGAAGGGGTGCATATTTTCAGACACGACTTGCCTACAGAAGGTAATGGTGCCATAGGGTACTTGAAAGAATATTATACAGCACTTAGAGAAGAAACACGACTTGCAAAGAAAATATATAAAGAAATAGGATTTGACGTTATTCATGGATGCAACCCACCGGATGATATATATATGGTGGCAAAAAAGTTTAAAAAATATGGCGTAAAATATGTTTTTGACCATCATGATATTTGTCCTGAATTGTTTGAGGCAAAATTTGGAAAAAACAAGGGATTGTTATATCGCACACAAACTTATTTAGAGAGTAAAACATACAAAAATTGTACTTTTGCGTTTGTGACAAATGAAAGCTATAAAAAAATTGCAATTGAGAGAGGTAAAATGGATCCAAGTAAAGTTATCGTATTGCGAAGTGGTCCGAAGCTTGAACGTATGCAGATAATGCAACCTGTAGAAAGCATAAAACGTGGCTATAAGTATATGGTGGGCTACCTCGGTGTTATAGGTCAACAAGAAGGTATAGAGTATCTGCTTGAGGCTGCAAAGTATATTAAAGAGCATGACAATAATGTCTTTTGGGGTATTGTTGGTGGTGGTCCGCATCTTGAAGCGTTAAAAAAACAGGCTCATGATATGGGACTGGATGATTGCGTGGAATTTACAGGACGTGCACCAGATAAGCAGATGCTTGAGTATCTTAATACTGCGGATGTCTGTGTAAATAGTGATGAGTACAATACTATGAATGACAAGAGTACGATGAATAAGATATTAGAGTATATGGCATTGGCGAAACCAATTGTTCAATTTGATTTAACGGAGGGACGTTATTCGGCTCAGGAGGCATCTTTATATGCAAAGCAGAATGATGCTGTGGATATGGCTGAAAAGATAATTGAGTTATTGAATGATCCTGAAAAACGTAAGCGAATGGGCGAATTTGGAAGGAATAGAGTAATAAATGAATTAAGTTGGGAACATACGAGTAAGGCCCTTCTTGAGGGATATGAGAAATTTTTTACAGGAGCTTTTAATTAAACAATGAAGAAAGATGTAAAAGTTTTAATGATTGGAGCAGGAAGAGATGTTCAAGGTGGAGTTTCGACTGTTGTTAATCAATATTATGAGTGTGGATTGGATAATAAAGTGAATTTGACTTATCTGCCAACTGTGGAAGATGGTAGTAAGTTAAAAAAACTTATTATCGCAATAAAATCAATAATCTCATTTAGAAAATATGCGAGTAAATATGATGTTGTACATGTGCATATGGCGTCAAGAGCTAGTTTTCATAGAAAAAGCATATTTATAAAGTATGCCAAGAAAATCAATAAAAGAATAATTATCCATATGCATGGAGCTGAATTTGATATTTTTTATGAGAATGAATGTAATGCAAAAGCTAAAGAGAAAATAAAGAGTATATTTTCCTTAGCAGATAAAGTTGTTGTCCTTTCAGAAGAGTGGAAAGAATTTTTTTCAAAGATTTGTAATAAAGAAAAAATAATGGTTCTTTATAATGCTGTTAAAATAACAGATTATTATAGAAATGATTATATAGACAAAAATATATTGTTTTTAGGAAGACTGGGAAAAAGGAAGGGAACATATGACATACTTGAAGCTATTCCAAAGGTTATAAAAGAAGTGGAAGATGTACATTTTTACTTTGCAGGAGATGGAGAGCTTGATAGATGTAGACAAATCTGTGAAGAAAAAGGGATAGCATCTTATGTGACTTTTTTGGGATGGATTAAAGGCGAAAAGAAAGATGAATATTTAAAAAAATGCAGTACTTATTTATTGCCTTCGTATAATGAAGGAATGCCGATGTCTGTATTAGAGGCAATGTCATATGGAAATATTGTTATAGCATCTGATATTGGAGGAATATCTAAAATTATACAAGATGGAGAGAATGGATACCTTATTAGACCAGGCGATGTAGATGGTATTTCAGATAGGCTTATTTCTACATTAAAAGATATAAATAGAAGTGAAATAGGAAACGAAGCTTATAATACAATTAGCAATAAGTTTAATCTTTATAATAATATAGATATACTTACAAATCTGTATTTGGAGGTAGCAAACAAATGACAACAATTCCAAAAAAAATTCATTATATCTGGATAGGTGGAAATCCTAAACCACAAATAGTACTTGATTGTATTGAAAGTTGGAAAAAGTACATGCCGGATTATGAGATAATTGAGTGGAATGAGGATAACTACGACGTTAATAAGAATGATTATATGAGACAGGCATATGCACATAAAAAGTGGGCATTTGTGTCTGATTATATGAGATTTGATATACTGTATAATTATGGTGGAATATATGTAGATACAGATGTGGAATTTTTAAAGCCTATACCGGAAGATGTCTTACAGCAGGATTCATTTACTGGAGTGGAAAGCGCAGGAAATGTTAGTCCGGGTTTGATTTATGCATGTAAACCAAACGATGAAATAGCTAAAGCTATGATTGATTCTTATGTAGATAGTATATTTGAACCAGAAAATCCATTGAAAATAAATGATAGAATTACAGATATATTAAAACAATATGGTTTTAAAAAGAATAATAAACTACAAGTTATAAATGGATTAGCAATATATCCAGCAGAATTCTTTTGTGGATATGACCAGGATGTTAAAGAAATAGATATTACAAAGGATACAATAAGTGTACATCATTATGCTGGTACATGGACTAAGAAAACAAAAAAACAGGTAGCTAGAACATATTTGAAAAAAATATTTGGTGTAGAAGGATATAGAAAGATATTGATGTTTTATCGAAAGGTAGCAAAGAAATGAGAGCTATAAAAAATGTGTTTTTAGAAATAAAACAAAGAATTCGTGGCGAAGTGCCAATGTCTAAGTTGAAAAAGAAGGGGCTTGTAGTAGGCAATGGATTTTGGCATGGGCAAGGGTGTACGTTTGATGTATCACATTGTTGGCTTATTAATATTGGAAACAATGTTACGCTGTCATCAAATGTTCACATTTTGGCACATGATGCATCCACTCAAAAACATAATGGATTAGTAAAGATTGGAAAAGTTAATATTAAAGATAATGTTTTTGTTGGATACTCGGCAATAATACTTCCTGGAGTTACTGTTGGAGAAAACAGCATAGTTGCGGCTGGCGCGGTGGTATCTAAAGATATACCGCCTAATGAGGTGTGGGGTGGTGTACCAGCAAAACGAATATGTAGCTTAGAGGATTATGTTGGTAAAAACTTGATAACAGAAAAAACACTTGTTTATGATGAAACTTATACAGTAAGAGGTAAAATCACTGATTGTAAGAAAAAAGAAATGATTGAGCAATTGGAGAACGATAGAATTGCTTATGTAAAATAGCTTAATATTGTAGGTTGAAACTATTGATTGTTAGTATTAACAATGTTAAATCAAGGAGAAATATATGTTAGAAAAAATATGCAATAATCATACATTTAGAATATTATTCTTTTATATACCATGCATAATTCAAGCAGTCATATTAAATATACCGATTATTAGTGTTTTTTTTAATATATGGCGAATAATCGCATTTATTTTAATTGGAGTTTATATTTGGGTTAAAAAAGTCAAAATAACGAAGACTATGATAGGTTGTGTTTGCTTTTCTGGTTTGATAATTTTAGTTACCTTTTTTAGGGGAACGGATATTAATAATAGTATAAGTATATCAATGATGATGTTTACAGTTATTAGTCTCTCGGAAATCGAAATTAAACGTGATGCAAATTTTTATTTTAAAATAATTGCAATAGTTTCATATATTGTTGTGGGAATTGATAATATACAAATATATACAGGTATTGGGTTTAAAGAAACATATAATGGAACCTTGTTGATGGGTGATAATTTTGCTATTTTCTCAATTTTACCTATGTTGGGAATTATTGTTATGGAAAATTATATTAACAAGAAGAAAGTTCAGAAGGTTACTATTGTTTTTGTAGTTATTACGTTATTAGCAAAATTCAAGACGTTTGCAGTCACATCTATGTTGGCATCAGTAGGTTTGCTGTTTATTATATTATACTTATTTTATGTAGAAATATCAAAACGAACTAGAAATATAGTAATATGTGTTGGCATAGTATTGACATTGATTGTTGCTTTTAATTTTACAGAGGTTTTTATGTTAATAGCTAAGCCTTTCGGTAAAGATTCTGTAGTTGAACATAGTAGAGTTGCTATATGGGAAAATAGCATTTATGCAATTAAGAATCATTTTCTCTTTGGTCATGGTGTTTTATCTGCCAGTGAAGAAGCGATTGCAATTATTGGAGTACCTTGGTTGACATATTCACATACGCACAATTATTTGCTGGAATTACTATTTAGAACTGGAGTGGTTGGTACAGCGATGTATGTATTTATGATAAAGGACTGTTTTAATGTAATTTTGAAAAAAACATATAATGAGGCAATATGTGTACTTAAAGCCTTTTTAATTTCATTTATAATATTGGGTTTAACGGATTCATATTATGCACATGCACCAATATATGTATTGGTAGTATTGTGTTCACATATTGAAGTAATAAAGGAAAATGTAAAATTAAGCGTTTCGAAGAAAATAAAATTATAATATACAACGAAAAGGGATGATTATATATGAATATAGCAATTTGCAGTATATATGGAGAGAGCTACTCAAAAGATAAAATGTTTGATGCAAATGCGTGCAATATCGGTCAGAATTTATTAATGCCGAATATTATGTTGAAAAAAGAACTAGAAAAAGATGGTAACAATGTTCATACTATAGATATGTACGATATTGATCAAATTGATAAGGTTATATTTATGGATATACCATATAATTCAATGCTTACAACAGATGGAATAATGGGTTATTTAAAGTACTTTCTCAAAAGAAAGTGGAAAAATGATTACTTATATAAGCTAGTTCATAAACTAGATAAAAACGATATAATTTTGCAGATAAATGAACCACCTACTGTTTGGCCGTTGTCATACAAAAAGGAGTTACATAAATATTTTGGTAAGGTAATGACATGGTGTGATGATGATATTGGCGGTAATTGTATAAAGTATTGTATTCCTCAGTATTGGGATGGTAAGGTTTTAAATTATCAGTATAAAGATAAAAGAGATTTTGTTATTATCGCTGGAAATAAACAAAGTGAACATATTAATGAATTATATAGTGAAAGGCGAAGTGTAATAGATTATTTCGAGGCTAATAATATTGAGGGATTCGACCTATATGGATTTGGCTGGGAAAAGGAATTATTAAATAATTATAAAGGTAAAGTAGATGATAAATTGGGTGTATTATCAAAATATAAGTTTTCTTTTTGTTTCGAAAATATAAAAGATATGAACGGATACATCACGGAAAAGATATTTGATTGTTTTTTTGCTGGTGTGGTCCCTATATATATAGGGGCATCCAATATAGATAAGTATGTTCCGAGCAAGTGTTTTATTGATTATAGACAATTTGAGAGTATTGAGCAGGTTGTTGATTTTGCTAATAATATAGGTGAAGAACAATATATAGAATACCAAAATAATGCAATAGATTTTCTGAATAGTGAATTATTTAAAAATAATTTTTCTGTTGATAAATATGTAGAAAAAATGAAAGCGTGTCTTTTGGAAAGGTAGAAAAGTATGCCTAAAATAGTGGATGTTTTTATAGTTACCTATAATCGAGCAAATTATTTAAGAGAGAGTATTAATAGTGTGCTTAAACAAACGTATAAGGAGTTTGATTTAATTATACTTGATAATTGCTCTAATGATAATACGCGAGAAGTGGTTGAAGAATTTTCGGATGATAGAATAAAGTATATAAGGCATGATACAAATCTAGGAGGTTTGGGAAATATATGTTATGCATATGCTAATAGCACAAAAAAATACTTTGTTATATTTCATGATGATGATGTGATGAAAGAAAACTATCTGGAAAAGCAAATTGATGTTATGGAAAAAGATAGTAGGATTAGTATATTAAGTTGTGAAACAGATATAATTAATGAAAAGTCTCAATATATTCATAAAAAAGCGATAAAAGAAAGCGCAACTATAAAACTATATGAAGGAAAGCAATTGTTTTATGACTATCTATACAATAGAAAATATATTAATTTTCCGACCATTATGTATCGAACAGAACATGTTAGAAAGATGCAGGTGGAAATTTTGCCTGAAGCAGGTCCGTCGGCAGATATATTGTATTGTATGGATGTGGAGAGGTTTGGCGGGACTGTAGGAGTCCAAGAAGTTTCATTAGTAAACTATAGAAACCACAGCGCGCAAGATAGTCAGCAAAGCAGGGTGAAAATGGTTGAAATGCTTTTTAACTATATGAATAATATTGATTACTATCGTCATTTATTAGACAATAACATCAAGGGACAAACAAAATATTATAAGCGTATATTATTTAATGAGCTATGTCTATTTGGTGCTGATTTAATTGATGTTCTAGAGTTGAAAAATGATATGGAGCGATATAAAAAAGTTTTAAAAATTACTATGGCAATGAAGTTATTTACATCGGCAGGCGTGTGGATATGTAAGAAAATGCCGAAACTTGTAAGATGGTCATATAAAAAGCTGAAATAATACCTGGAGATAGTATATGAAAGAAAAGAGTATTGGGAAAAATGTAATATATAGCATGGTAACACAGGTTTTTTCGTTAGTAGCTCCACTATTAACAGCACCGTATGTTGCAAGAATATTTAATGCAGAATTAATTGGAGCATATAGTTTTTCATTGGCAAATAGTCAATATTTTGTATTGTTGGAGTGTTTGGGATTACATTTATATGGTTCCATCCTAATAGCAGCAAATAGAGATGACAGAAAAAAGACAGGCAAGTTATTCTATGAAATTATGTTTTTAAAAACAATACTATTGCTTGTTAATCTCGGTGCTTATGGATTATTTATTATTCCTAATGGAACGGAGATGCAGAGGATACTTAGCGCCATAATGATAATCAATATAGTGGGAAATGGATTAGATCCTACATGGTTACTAAGTGGATTGGAAGAATTTAAATCAATTGCGCTAAGAAGCATATCGGTACGAGTGGTTAATGTTGTTACAGTATTTCTGTTTATTAACGACGCTAGTGATATTTATTTATACGCCGTTATAATGCAGGTGGCTACAATGCTCAGCTATCTCATTATTATTCCATACGCAAGGAAGAAAGTTATTTGGCCTGGGATAAAAAATATAAATTTAATTTCTCATTTAAAACCAGCGGCAATTTATTTTATACCAGGGTTAGTTCATACTGTGTTTTCATCTACAGATAAAACCATGCTAGGATTGCTTTCTGATTCTTATGAAGTGGGAATATATGAGCAAGCAAATAAAATATCTCAAATATGTATGAATGCAATAAGTGCAATTGGAGTAGTCCTACTTCCGAGAGCCACATACTTATATCATAATAGTAATGATGAGAAAGAAACAAATAGTATGGTATACAATTCGGTGCAAAGTGTTTTGTTTATAGCATTGCCTATTACTCTGGGTATTACTGCAATTTCAAGTGATTTTGTTCCTTTATATTTTGGAAAAGGATATGAAAAAAGTATAATTGTGCTAAATATTCTGTCATTTAATGTTCTATTCACATCATTGTCAAATATATGTGGAAATCTATGTCTCGTAGCAAGAAATAAGCAGGGAAAATATAATATTGCAATATGTTTAGCTGCTTTAATGAATATAGTTTTAAATACATTTTTTATTAGTACATTAAAGTCTATAGGTGCGGGTATAGCATCAGTCATAGCAAGTGTTATAAGTATTTCAATTATTATATATATGAGTAGGGACATTTTAAATGTTGTTCAATTGGTACTTAAGAGCTACAAATATTTAATTGCATCGTTATTAATGTATATTACTATAAAGGGTATGATGATGATGACAGAAGGTAATATTCTTGATATAATAATATATGTTTTATTTGGGGCAATAGTTTATTTTGCGCTATTATTTATATTAAAAGATGAGTTTATATACAAAATGATTAAAAGGAAGAAGAGGTAATAATATGATTACAAATTCTATCATAGCTTGGGGAGATCAATTAGGTGCTCAATTAGTATCGTTGGCACAGCTATATTATTTGGCAAGAGAAAATGATAAGAAGTTAGTTTTTCCAGATGAATTGAAAAAGTTCAGAAGAGGTTATCAATTTGTTGATGTTTTTGATTTGAACGATATTTATCTGAAGAACAACAGTGGTAAACTGAAGAATTATATAATTAATAAATATTGTAGCCAATTTGTAAAAAAGTCAAATTGGAAAAAGAAGATGGATAGAATGTACAACAATAAATTTATGAATAAAGTAGATAAGGTATTTTATAAATATGTTATGCTCAGTTATAAAAAGTTTGAAAATTGTAATAAATATAAAAATGATGTATTTTATGAGAAAGAGCTATTAAATCTAGAAAAGAATAAGGCGTATGATATAAAAAACGGCTTTGGAACCTTTAAAGCATGGGGAAAATATAGTGATGATATATGTAAGATGCTTAGATTTAAAGATTATATAGTTGATGAAGGACAACTTATTTATAATAAACTAAATATTGAAAAAACATCAGTTTCAGTACACTTTAGGAGAACTGATTATTTGGTTATGTCATCGCTTAATTTGCATGATAATTATTATAATAACGCAATAAATCAATTTAAAGATGAGGATGTTGTGTTTTTAGTTTTTTCTGACGATATCGATGGATGTAAGAATATGCAAATTTTTAAAGATAAAGATGTGATATATATGGATACTCACTCTGCGGGAGTTGATATGTATTTAATGTCACTTTGTGATCATAATATCATTGCAAATTCAACATTTTCATTTTGGGGAGCTTTTCTAAACAATAATATTAATAAAAGAGTTATATGTCCATATAATTTTATTGGTTCGAACGATACCACGAATAGCTATATTAACGGAAACTATTATCCAGATAATTGGATTGCATTATAGGGAAAGGAGACCATCTGCTACAACAGTAGATGAAGGATATGTATGAAAGTTGTAATATTAGCAGGCGGATTCGGTACAAGAATCTCAGAGGAGTCACAATTTAAGCCAAAGCCTATGGTCGAAATTGGGGGAAGACCAATTTTATGGCATATTATGAAGGAGTATTCATATTACGGTCATAATGAGTTTATAATATGTGCAGGTTACAAACAAAATGTTATAAAGGAATGGTTCGCTGATTATTTCTTACATAATAGTGATATTACATTTGATTACACAAATGGAAAAAATGAAATGACTATTCATGAGCAACATTGTGAACCATGGAAAGTTACTGTTGTAGATACAGGGCTTCATACGATGACAGGTGGACGTATAAAACGTATTCAGAAATATGTTGGTAATGAATCATTTTTTATGACATATGGAGATGGAGTGTGTGATGTTAATATGGACCAGCTTGTTGAGTTTCATAAGTCACATGGAAAGATTGCAACATTGACAGCTGTTATGCTTGAACAACAGAAGGGTGTGCTTGATATAAGTGGAGATAATGCAGTAAAATCTTTTAGAGAGAAAAATATATCAGATGGAGCGCCTATTAATGCTGGTTATATGGTTTTAAATCCAGAAATATTTGATTATATAGAGGGAGATAAAACAGTGTTTGAGAGAGAACCTCTCGAGGTATTAGCGGCTAAAGGAGAGCTTATGTCATATATGCATAAAGGCTTCTGGCAGTGTATGGATAATAAGAGAGAGATGGATATGCTAGAAAAATATCTGCAAACTGGAACAGCACCATGGAAAAAGTGGAATGACTAGCTAGGAGGATAAGAATGTTTGATATTTCATTTTATAAAGGTAAGAAAGTCTTAGTGACAGGTCATACTGGTTTTAAAGGTACATGGCTTTGTAGAATGCTTGTAAACGCAGGTGCTATTGTTACAGGTTATAGCTTAGAAGCTCCTACTACACCTAATTTATTTGCATTAGCTGAGCTAGAAGATAAGATGACTAGCATAATTGGTGATATTAGAGATTTGGAAGCGTTAAAGAAAGCTTTTGAAGTGTCTAAACCGGAGATTGTATTACATCTTGCAGCACAGCCAATTGTTAGAGACAGTTACAAAGACCCTAGATACACATACGAGACAAATGTAATGGGAACTGTAAATTTGTTAGAGTGTGTTCGTATGTATGATTGTGTAAAGAGTGTACTGAATGTAACAACAGATAAGGTATATCAGAACAACGAGTGGTGTTGGGGATATAGAGAAAATGAGCCATTAGATGGATTCGACCCATATTCGAATAGTAAGAGCTGCTCGGAATTGGTTACACATAGTTATAAGAATAGCTTCTTTACTGATGGAAGCGTCGCAGTATCTACAGCAAGAGCAGGTAATGTAATTGGTGGTGGTGATTTTGCTAATGATAGAATCATTCCGGATTGTGTCAGAGCAATGGAAAAGAAAGAAAAAATTATAGTTAGAAATCCTTACTCTACCAGACCATATCAGCATGTGTTAGAGCCTTTGGCAGCATATCTTATGATTGCAGCAAGACAGTATGAAGATATCAAATATGCAGATTATTATAATGTAGGACCAGATGAATGTGATTGTGTTACTACAGGTGCACTTGTAGATATGTTTTGTAAATATTGGGGAGAAGGTGCAGTGTGGGAAAACATTGCTGAGAAAAATGCTCCTCACGAAGCAAATTTCTTAAAACTTGATTGTAGCAAGGTTAAGGCTACATTTGGCTGGCAGCCACGCTGGCATATTGATGAATGTATGGATATGACATGTAGATTTAGTAAAGTATGGCTTTCAGGAGGAAATATCCCTGAAGAAATGGATAAAGAGATTAAAGATTTTTTGGAGGACTAAGTGATGACAAATTGGAATAATGAAGCAGAGGCAAGAGAACAGATAAAGGCATTAGTAGCTGATTATTATCATGATTTTAAGGAGAAGAAAACTCCATACAAAGAAGGAGATAGAATCACATACGCGGCAAGAGTATATGATGAAAAGGAAATGCAGAGCTTGACTGACGCTATGCTTGATTTTTGGTTAACAACTGGAAGATTTTCTGATCAGTTTGAGAAGGAGTTTGCCGAGTGGATAGGAGTAAAATTTGCCCACTTAGTGAATAGTGGTTCATCTGCTAATCTCATCGCATTTTCTGTTTTGACAGCACCGGAATTAGGGGATAGACAGATTAAGCGTGGAGACCAAGTGATTACAGTTGCATGTGGTTTCCCTACAACAGTGACGCCAATATTACAGTATGGTGCAGTACCAGTTTTTGTTGATGTGACAGTGCCACAGTACAATATTGATATTACTAAATTAGAGGAAGCTTTATCTGATAAGACAAAGGCAGTAATGATTGCGCACACATTAGGAAATCCATTTGATTTGACAGCTGTAAAGGCATTCTGTGATAAGCACAATTTATGGTTGGTAGAAGATAATTGTGATGCCTTGGGAACAAAATACACTATAAATGGTGAAACAAAATTCACAGGAACATGGGGAGATATAGGAACTAGCAGCTTCTATCCACCTCATCATATGACTATGGGAGAAGGTGGCTGTGTATATACAAATGATCCTAAGCTTAATAAGTTAATCCTTTCATATCGTGATTGGGGACGTGATTGTATATGCCCATCAGGACAGGATAACTTCTGCAAGCATAGATATGATGGTCAGTTTGGTTTGTTACCACAAGGTTATGATCACAAATATGTATATAGTCATTTTGGATATAATTTAAAGGTTACAGATTTACAGGCAGCAGTGGGAGTGGAGCAGTTAAAGAAGTTCCCTTCATTTATTGAGAGAAGACGTCATAACTGGGATAGACTTCGTAAGGCATTAGAAGTAATAGAAGATAGAATCATTCTTCCTGAACCAGCTGAGAATAGTGAGCCATCATGGTTTGGTTTCCTTGTTTCAGTTAGACCAGAGACTGGAATAGAAAGAAATAATGTGACAAAGTATATCGAAGAACATAACGTTCAGACACGTTTATTGTTTAGCGGTAATCTCATAAAGCATCCTTGTTTTGATGATATTAGAGATACGGATGCATATAGAGTAGCAGGTACATTGGAGAACACAGAGTTTGTTATGAATAATACTTTCTGGGTAGGTGTATATCCAGGTATGACTGATGAGATGATTGATTATATGGCTAAGGTTATTATAGAGGCAGTTAATCAGTAAGGGGTGCATTATGGATAGTAAGGAATTAGCATTAAATATGCGCAAAGATGCAATAGATATGGTAAATAAATCACATGCATCTCATATTGGAGCGGTGTTATCTGTGATAGATATTGTTGCAGTTTTATATTCAGATATTATGAATGTGAATCCTGATAATCCAAGTATGTATGATAGAGATAGAATCGTTCTGAGCAAAGGACATGCAGGGATAGCAATATATACAGCTTTAGCTGAGTGTGGTTTTATTCCGAAAGCAGAGTTGCAAAAATACTATACCGATGGAAGTGTATATTCCGGACATGTTTCAAGTAAAGGTGTACCAGGTGTGGAATTATCAACAGGTAGTTTGGGACATGGTGCAGGAGTTGCGTGTGGAATGGCGTTGTCAGCAAAGCTAAAAAATGATACCTATCATATTTATACCATTATAGGAGATGGTGAATGTGAGGAGGGCTCAATTTGGGAAATGGCATTACTTGCAAATAGATATAAACTTGACAATTTTACAGTGATTGTAGATCATAATAAAATGCAAGCTATGGGTGACTGTGAAGAAGTAATGGCACTTGGAGACCTAAGTGACAAGTGGAAAGCGTTTGGATGGAATGTTATAGATGTTGAGGATGGAAATAACCATGAACAATTAAGAGAAGCATTTGATAAACGTGTTCAGAATAAACCTAACATAATAATAGCAAATACTGTAAAAGGTAAAGGTATATCTTTTATGGAAAATAATTTATTATGGCATTATAGAGATCCTCAAGGAGATGATTACATTAAGGCAAAACAGGAACTGGAGGCAAATTAGTATGAGAAATTCAGTAATAGCACAATTGGAAAAATTAGCTGAAATAGATGAGAATATATATTTGCTCACAGGTGATTTGGGATTTGGAGTTCTGGATAATTTTGCCATTACATATCCTAATAGGTTTATAAATGCCGGAATTAGCGAGCAAAATATGACTGCAGTTGCTGCAGGAATGGCGTTAGAAAATAATACTGTTTATACCTATTCGATAGGAAATTTTCCAACTTTAAGATGCTTAGAACAAATTAGGAATGATATATGTTATCATAATGCAAATGTAAAGATTATCGTAGTTGGTGGAGGCTTCGCATATGGACAGTTAGGGATGAGTCATCATGCAACTGAAGATATTGCGATTATGCGTGCGTTGCCTAATATGAAAGTTTTTTCACCAGCTGATCCTGATGAAGCTGTAGAAGTTATTAAATATGTTAATAGTATACAAGGTCCATGTTATATACGACTTGGTAAGGGTAGAGAACCTAGAATACATGCAGATTATGGTAACTATTCAGTTCATAAAGTTATGGAACTATATAAGGGTGACAAAATTGCAATTATTAGTACTGGCTCAGTATTAGGAGAAGCAAAGAAGGCAGTTGAAGAATTAAAATCTTATGATATTAACGTAGGTTTATATAATGTTATATCAATTAAACCACTAGATGAAGATTCAATAAAAAATATAGCAAAACAGTATGAGACTATTATATCATTAGAGGAACATAATAATATTGGTGGTTTGGGAGGCGCAATATCGGAAGTTCTTTCAGGTATGAGTTCAAACAAAGCTGTTCTTGTTAGGATGGGACTTGAGGATGTATATACATCTATAGTAGGTAGTCAAGATTTTTTAAGAGAATACTATGGATTATCGGCATCGGCAATAAAAGAAAAAATAAAGGATTATTTATAATATGAAAAATGTAGTAGTAACAGGAGCAACAAGTTTCATAGGTATTCATTTGATAAAGAAACTCTTGCAAAATAATTATAAAGTCTATGCAGTGGTTCGACCAAATTCTAAGAATATAGCACGCTTGCAAAAACATAGTAATATGGTAATATTGGAAGTTGAATTGAGTAATACCAAAGATATTACAAATTATATTTCTGGCGATATTTATGCATTTTACCATTTAGCGTGGGAAGGTGCTAGAGCTCCTTATCGTGATGATAAGGTTATGCAAGAGAAAAATTATCAAGCTGCCATAGATGCGTTTGAAGTTGCATTAAGTCTCAATGTAAAAAAATTCATAGGTATAGGATCTCAGGCTGAATATGGGAAATTTAATGGTGCTGTTGATGAAGCATATCCATGTAATCCACTTACAGAATATGGAAAATCAAAATATGCTACTTATTTAACAATTCTAAAACTTGCGTCTGAAAAGAATATAAAGTTTTATTGGCCGAGAATATTTAGTGCGTATGGTCCTTATGATTACGAAAAATCATTGATTATGACATGCATTGATAAGATGCAAAAAAATGAAACTATAGATATGACGGAATGCACTCAGAATTGGGATTATATATATATAGATGACATTGTTGAGGCGCTGATAAAATTTTTAGATATTGATTGTGAAAATGGAGCTTATAATTTGGCATCAGGTAATTCAAGGCAATTGAAATTATTTGTTGAGGAAATTAAAAAATATACTAATAGTAAAAGCATTGTTAAATACGGAGCAATTCCATATGGAGAGAATGGTCCAATAAATTTACAACCAGATATAACTAAGATAAAGAAAGCATTAGATTGGAAACCTGTTATAAGCTTTGATAAAGGAATTAAAAAAATGATTTGAAGGTTAGAGGTAAAAAATATGAATAGTAAAGAACATTTTTTAGCGCAGTCATACAAAGATGCATGGAGTGATTTTGACTATGCTATAAATAACGAAAAGGCACAATGTTGGGATTGGATTGTTATTACTGCATCAAATGAAAAGCAAGCTGAGTCATATAAAATACAGATAGAAAAAAGAATAGCAAGAAAAATGTGGCCTATGAGAAGCAATTATATGGTTATACCTGACTTAAATGGAGAGCGAATTGGCTCAGGAGGTGCAACTCTTAATGTATTAAGTGAGTTGGCAAAAGTTGTTGGATATAATAACATAAAAGATTTAAAAATTTTGATTATGCATTCTGGTGGAGATAGTAAAAGAATTCCACAATATTCTGCGTGTGGAAAATTATTTTCTCCTGTTCCAAGATGTTTACCGAATGGTGCAAGAAGTACAATATTTGATGAGTTATTAATATCTGTATCTAGAATGCCTGGAAGAATTCCTTCAGGTATTCTTGTTTTGCCAGGGGATACTGAAATGTTATTTAATACTTTACAAATTGATTTATCATCATGTGATGCTGCTGGTTTATCGATGAAAGCATCTGTATCAGAAGGAAAAGAACATGGTGTTTTTGTAAAGAAATTAGAGAATAATGAAATAGCATATTTTTTACATAAGCAATCTGAAAAGAAGCTTGTAGAAATGGGAGCGGTAGATTCCTACAACAATGTAGATATTGATACAGGTACTATATGGCTTGGTAAGAGGGTTGTGGAAGGATTATTATCACTGATAAGTGAAAATAATCAAATTTCAGAGAAGCGTCTAAAGCAATTTGTGAATAGTAAGGTCTGTCTAAGCTTTTATGCGGATATAATATATCCGTTAGCATCAGAATCTACATTGGAACAGTTTTATAATGAGACTCCAGAGGGTGTTTTTTCAGATGAACTAGCAATGTGCCGAAAAGAGATATGGGATGCAATAAGTCAATATAAAATTGAATTAGTGAGATTGACACCATCGAAATATATTCATTATGGAACCACACATGAAATGTTTAATATGTTAACAAAAGAGTTAGGAAAATATAAATATTTGGAGTGGCATGAAGGTGTTCACACAAATTGTAATAATAAAATAGGTGCAAGAAATAATGTATATTTGAAAAAGGAATCACAAATATCAGCAGAGTCATATATAGAAGATAGTATCATTGGAGAGAATGTTGTAGTAAATGATAAGGTAATTCTTTCTAATGTTGAGTTGATAGATGAAAATATTCCATCAGGTATAGTTTTGCACTGTGTTCCAACTTTTGATGGTCATTTTATTACGAGAATATATGGAATAAACGATAATCCAAAGGATTCAGTAGATGGTAGCTTTTTAGGTACTACATTAAGAAAAGTTATAACAAAATATAATCTAAAATTTGATGACATATGGGACAATAGCGTGCCATCTATTTGGAATGCAAAAATGTATCCAAAAATGAAAACTATGAAAGATAGTATTGCAGAAGCATTATTGTTATATAGAATAATAACAGAACTTGTAGATGAAGCAGATGTTTATGAATGGATGAATAAGGAGAGATACAGTTTAAACGAAAGTTTTAATATGGCAGATACATCAAAAATATTGAAATGGCAGGACGAAGTTGAGATGCTTGTAGCGGCTAATATATTTGTCGAAGCTATTGAAAAAGGATTGTCTTTGGATAGTTCAATAGAAAAAAGCAGATTGAATATAAATGACGAAAAATATTTTGATTGTATTAAAGCTGTTGCGGAACAATCATTATTCCCTTTAAATATGCGTCTGTATTTAGCACTTTCTGATATGGCAAAGAGAAACAAGCAGGATGATATGATTTCACATTTTGAAGATTTGGCATATAAGGTTATACGTGATGAAATAACAAATGCAGTATCGTCTGAATATAAATGGAATTCAGAAAAAGCACATTTTGTTGAAGATAGCGTTGAGGTGAAATTGCCAGTTAGGGTAAATTTCTGTGGAAGTCCTTCTGATGCGGCACCATACTGTTTAGAACACGGAGGAACAATGCTTGATGCGGCGCTTCTACTAAAAGGGGAGTTGCCTATTTGTGTTAACGTAAAGAAGCTTAGTGATAAAAAAATAGTATTAGAATCATTTGACTTAAATGATAGAAAAGAATTTGTAGATATAGAAGATGTTCGAAAGTGTGATAATCCATTTGATACTTTTGCACTGCACAAGGCAGTACTTGTGGCGAGTGGATTGATTCCATTAGATGTTAATGATACAAGTATTGAAGATATATGTAATAGCATTGGTGGAGGATTGTATTTATCAACATCTGTTGATGTACCAAAGGGTTCTGGATTGGGTACAAGCAGTATTGTAGCAGCAGCATGCATAAAGGCTATAAGATTAATATTGAATCAAGAATGTACTGATGATATTATATATTCACAGGTATTTTTAGCAGAACAATTGATGACGACCGGAGGCGGTTGGCAAGATCAAGTGGGAGGACTTAATCCTGGCTTAAAATTATTTTATTCATATCCGGGAACTAATCAAAAAATAGTAGTTGAGGATATAAAATTAAAAAGAGAAACAGCAGATGAGCTAAATGATAGATTTGCGTTAATCTTTTCAGGTCAAAGACGTTTGGCTAGAAATGTCCTTAGAGAAGAAATGAATCAATGCATTAGAAATGATGAAATTGCTATGAAATCCGTAGAGCGTATAAGAGAAATTTGTATGTTGATGAAACATCAGCTTATCAAAGGCAATATTGATGCATTTGGCAGGTATTTATCTGAACAGTTTGAGTTGGTAAAATTACTGGACAAAGGTGCATCAAATACATGTATTGAATATATCTTTGAAATATGTGATGATTTAATTGATGGAAAATCAATATGTGGTGCTGGTGGCGGCGGATTTTTACAAGTAATTCTAAAGAAAGGTATTACTAAAAAACAGTTACAGGAGCGTATTGATTCTGAATTTTTAGATTGCGGTGTTAAAGTTTGGGATTGCAGTATTTTATATTAGGAGCGAAATCATATGAAGGAACTAGAAATAGCTAAGAGTGTTTTTGAAGCAGAAATCGATGCACTAAAGAATATAAAGGATAGTCTTGACTCAACGTTTGTAAATATTCTAAATTTGATAATCCAGTGCAAGGGAAAAGTTATAGTAACCGGAATGGGAAAGAGCGGTCATATTGCAAGAAAAATTTCTGCTACCATGGCTAGCTTAGGTGTATCTTCGTTCTTTTTACATCCAGGAGAGGCGATGCATGGAGACTTGGGTATGGTTGGTAAAGATGATTTAGTAATTGCAATTAGCCATAGCGGTGAAAGCGATGAAATAAAGAAAATCATTCCAAGTATAAAAATAATAGGCGCCTCGTTAGTTGGAATGACAAGCAATCCTGATTCAACACTTGCAAGAGAGTGTGACGAGACACAGATTTTTGCAAATATAAAAGAAGCTTGCCATTTGGGATTGGCACCAACAACCAGTACGACAACAGTATTGGTTTATGGGGACGCATTAGCTGTAGCTGCATCTCAGGCAAAAAAGTTTGGAATGAAGGATTTTGGAGTGTTTCATCCAGCAGGTTCATTAGGGAAAAAATTGACAATTCGTTCAGTTGACTTGATGAAGAGGATAAAATCTATTGATACATTGACCGTTAATAGTAATTTAAAAGATGCGTTGGTGGTTTTGAGCAGGACAGGTACAGAAATATTAGCTATAAAAGATGAAATGGGTCGACTATGTGGAGTGGTGACAAACGGAGATATTGAGCGATGTCTGGAAAAAGGCTTGGATGTATACAATGAAGGCATAGGTAGTTTGGTTAATAGATTTCCTGTTTATGTTAATGATGACAGTATGGCTATTGACGCGTTAGGTGTTATGGTAGAGAATAATATAAAAGCATTGTTCGTTGTCAAAAATGATAAAGTGGTAGGGATTATAGAAAAACAAGTAATTGTTGATTCAGGTATTTATGTATAGTAAGTAGGAAGGATAAAAGCGCGATGAAATATACAATATTAGCACTTGATTTAGATGGAACATTGACAAATAGTAAGAAGGAAGTAACAACAGAAACATTAAATGCTGTTAAAAGAGCGGCACATGCAGGTGTTGATGTGGTTTTGGCTTCGGGAAGACCTGTTTTGGGAATAAAAAATATAGCAAAAGAATTGGGTTTGTACGAAAGTGGCGGATATATTCTTGCGTATAATGGTGCAGAAATTATTAATTGCAAGACAGGTGAATTTGTTAGTAAAAAAGAATTACCAATGAAATATTATGGTATTATTTGCGAAACAGCAAGAAAATATAATGTCAACGCGTTAACTTATGATGATGTTGGCATTTTGGCAGAGAGTGATGATGCTAAATATGTAATTAAAGAAGCTGTTAATAATAGCATTTCCATTAAAAAAGTTGATAAATTGGAAGACGTTGTAAATTATCCTGTACCGAAGTTTATGATTGTGGGAGAGCCGGAACAGCTTAGTTTGGTGAAAGATGAGCTAGATAAAATATTAGGAGAGTCAATCAGTGTGTTCTTTTCTGAACCATATTTTTTAGAGTTAACACCTAAAAATATACAAAAGGATACATCTTTAGATTTATTAGTTAAGCATTTAGGAAAGATAACTGATGAATTGATGTGCGTAGGTGATGGTTTAAATGATATACCTATGTTTAAGGTTTCAGGTTTAGCAGTGGCGATGGAAAATGCTTATCCGGAGACAAAAAAATATGCAAATGATATAACGTTATCAAATGATAATGATGGTGTGGCATACGCTATAAAAAAGCACATTTTTGAAGAAATATAATTGGAGGAGTGAGGATTATGCTTAAAGGAATTCCTAAATTAATATCACCTGAATTGTTGAAAATCTTATGCGAAATGGGACATGGAAATGAAATTGCTATTGTAGATGCAAATTACCCCGCAGAAGATATGGGCGCAAGAGTAATTAGATATCCTGGGATAGGTGTTTGTGAATTACTAACAGAAGTATTAAAGTTATTCCCACTTGACCATATAGTTGATACGCCAGCATATGTTTTGGGATTGGAAAAAAAAGATATTGAAGCAGGTATGAAAACTCCACCAATATGGGCAGAGATGCAAAATATAATCAATGCAAACAATGATAGAGATATAGAAATTGGTGTGTGTTCAAGGCAAGAATTTTACGAAAGAAGTAGAAAAGCTTATGCCATAATACAGACAGGTGAAGAGGCATTATATGCGGATTTGTTATTAGTTAAAGGAGTAATAAAGTAATAGCTCTTAAAAGGTTATTATGTGAGGAGAAAGAATATGAATATAGTGTTATTATCAGGTGGTTCAGGCAAGCGATTATGGCCGCTTTCTAATGATATAAGATCAAAACAGTTTATAAAAATTTTTAAAAAAGAAGATAATAGTTATGAATCAATGGTTCAAAGGGTCTATAGACAGATAAAAAATGTTGATAATAATGCGACGGTAACAATTGCTACATCTAAAGCACAAGTATCTGCTATAAATAACCAGTTGGGAGAGAATGTGGGAATATCAATAGAGCCGTGCAGGAGAGATACTTTTCCTGCAATTGCATTAGCTACTGCTTATTTAGTTGATGTAATGGAAATTGATCCGGAAGAGTCTGTAGTAGTATGCCCTGTAGATCCATATGTTGAGCAGGACTATTTTGAAGCACTTAAAGAACTCAGTAATCAGGCAGATAAGGGCGAAGCTAATTTAGTGCTTATGGGAATAGAACCGACTCATCCAAGTGAAAAGTTTGGTTATATTATTCCAAAAGATGCACAGAAAGTTTCGATGGTTTCAACATTTAAAGAAAAGCCGAACTCAGAAGTGGCTAATGAGTATATTAAGCAGGGAGCATTATGGAATGGTGGTGTATTTGCATATAAACTAAAGTATGTACTGAATAAAGCACATGAGCTTATAGATTTTGTTGATTATCAAGATTTATACGATAAATATGATACTCTAACAAAAATTTCATTCGATTATGCTGTTGTCGAAAAGGAAGAGAATATTCAAGTTGTTCGTTTTTCGGGGCAATGGAAAGATTTGGGGACATGGAACACATTAACCGAGGCAATGGAAGATAAAATTATAGGTAAAGGCATACTCAATGAGGAATGTGTAGATGTACATATTATTAACGAAATGGATGTACCTATTTTAGCAATGGGGCTTCATGATGTTATAATATCAGCGTCTCAAGAAGGAATATTGGTATCTGATAGAGAGCAGAGTTCATTTATAAAACCATATGTGGATAAGATTGATCAACAAATTATGTTTGCTGAGAAATCGTGGGGTAATTTTAAAGTTTTAGATGTTGAAAAAGAGTCTATGACTGTTAAAATAACTTTGAAACCAGGACATTCTATGAATTATCATAGTCACAAAAATCGTGACGAAGTATGGGTGGCTATTTCAGGTTCGGGTAAAACTGTTGTGGACGGCATGGAGCAGCATGTTAGCACCGGTGATGTGGTTACTATGAGTGCTGGTTGCCGTCATACAATTATAGCTGAGACAGAGCTCTCCTTGATTGAAGTTCAGCTTGGAAAAGAAATAACTGTTGAGGACAAGCAGAAGTTTGAATTAGAGGGTTAAGATACACAGGAGTAAGCACTATGAATAAACCATTATTGCTTAAGCCTACAGGTAAAGATTATCTCTGGGGTGGAAATAAGCTTAATGACAAATTTGCAAAAAATATTGATATAAGTCCACTGGCTGAGACTTGGGAATGTTCGACGCATCCAGATGGTCCTAGTATAGTATCATCAGGTGAATATACTGGAAAGACTCTTGTAGATGTATTGAAAGCTTGTCCAGAGTATCTTGGAAGATATGCCAATGATAAAGGTGAGTTACCAATACTCATAAAGTTTATCGATGCTAAGAAAGATTTGTCTGTGCAGGTTCATCCAACGGATGAGTATGCACGTGAGTACGAAAATGGTCAGCGCGGAAAAACCGAAATGTGGTATGTTTTAGATGCAGAAAAGAATTCGAAACTAGTATATGGACTTAAGCGTACCTGTGAAGAGAAAACTATAAGGAAAGCATTAGAAACAGGCAAATTAGAGAGATATCTTCAAAAAGTATCTGTAAAAAAGAACGATTTGTTTTTTATTGAAGCAGGTACGATTCATGCAATAGGTGAAGGAATACTCATTGCTGAAATACAGGAAAACAGTAATCTTACATACAGATTGTATGATTATGACCGAGTGGATAAGAATGGTCAGAAGAGAGAACTGCACATAGATAAGGCAATGGCTGTATCAAATCTTAATAGTATGGCAGAGCCAAAACAGCCACTTAGAGTGCTCAATTATAAGCCAGGAGTGGCTTCGGAAGTATTATGTCGCTGCAAGTATTTTGAAGTGCACAGAATGATTGTAAACACAGAGAGAAGGCAGATAATAGAATATCAATCTGATAGCTTGAGTTATAGAGTTTTGCTTTGTGTTGAAGGATGCGGTACGATAACATATGATGGTGGTAAGGAAAGTATGAACTTCTATCAAGGTGATTGTATATTTATACCAGCTGATTCTGTAAAGATGAATATACACGGAAAAGCACAATTTTTAGACATAAGAGGATAAGGAGTAAGAATGTTATTAGGAGGAATAGAAGCAGGTGGAACAAAAATGGTTTGCGCCGTCGCTGATGAGAAAGGAAATATATACAATAGAATAACAATTCCTACAACAACACCAGATGAAACTATAGGAAAAATGGTGGATTATTTCTTAGGTAAAGATATAGAGGCCCTTGGCATTGGATGCTTTGGGCCTATAAACTTAAATAAAAACTCTTATACATATGGTTGTATCACAAAGACTCCAAAAGAAGGATGGAGTGATGTGGATATGTTGACACCATTTAAAAAGGCATTGAATGTACCAGTAGGTTTTGATACAGATGTAAATGCAGCTATACTTGGAGAAGTGAGATTTGGAAATGCCAAGGACTGTGATAATGCGATATATATAACTATAGGAACGGGTATAGGTGTAGGCGTTTACATAAACGGTGGTTTGTTACATGGCTTGTTACATCCGGAAGCGGGTCATATATTGATAAAGCCCAGGGGTGATGATACGTATGAGGGGTGTTGTCCGTTTCATAAGTCATGCTTTGAAGGTTTGGCAAGTGGTCCATCTATAGAAAAAAGATGGGGAAGACCCGCGTATGAATTATACGATAATGAGCAAGTATGGGGGTTAGAGGCATATTATATTGCTCAAGCAATAGCTGATTATATTTTTACCTATTCTCCAGAAAAGATTATACTTTGGGGTGGTGTAATGCATAATAAGAAACTATATAATCTTGTATACAAAAAGGTATCTGATTTCCTAGGTGAATATATTGAGCATAATGTGGTTAATTATATAGACACATACATTGTAAAACCGGGGTTGGGCGATAATTCAGGCATAATTGGCGCAACTCAATTAGGGTTTAATGAGTTAAAATGTATCAGTTAGATGATAAAGTAATATTATGATAAAAAGTTTAATTATTAAATTTGTATGAGGAGTTGTATTATATGGAAAAAAAAATTAGTATGCTTGATTCAATGAAGGGGATTGCTATATTAATGGTTGTAATGATACATACGGGAGCAGCAAACCTACCTTCTGTTTTAGGGAAAATAGGAGCAGCTGGCAGAACAGGTGTCCAAATATTTTTTATAGTATCAGGGATTTTAACAATGAAATCTTATGAGAATTATAAATTAAACGGGGGAGGGCCTGGTGTTTGGTTAATGCGTAAAGTTATTCGTTTAGTTCCATTGTATTTTATCGCTATATTCTCATACACATTTATTTGTGGTGGATTTTCTGGCTGGCTTGGAAGTGAAGAGAATGTTACAATAGGAAATGTAATAACGCATTTATTTTTTATACATGGTCTTTTTCCTCACTATGCAAATAGTATAATTGGTGTTGAGTGGTATATTGGAACATTATTTATATATTATTTATTAACGCCCATATTGTACAAGATATGTAAAGGTATAGAAAGAACAATGTGTATATTTATGATTTCTACACTAATATGTACAATTACTATTAATATTTTATGTAAAACGGTTATAGATGTAGTTGATGCTGAGATATATTATGGATATTTTGCTACATTTTCTCCATTAGCACAGTTTCCGGTATATATGTTAGGTATATTGATATACAATATGATTTATAAATCACTAGTTTTGAAAAATGTTAAAAATAAAGCGCTTTTTTCAGGGTCTATGTTGATTTTTGCGTTAACTATATTGGCAGGAAATATCTTAGGAATGAATCAAATAAAAGGTATAACAAATTATACTCTATATGGCATTGTATATGCGTTTATCATTATATCAATGTACATAAGCAAAGTTGTAATAGTTGATAATTGTATATTCAACTTTATAGGGAAAAATTCATATGGTATATATTTAATACATATGATGGTAATCAATCTATATGAAAAAAATGTAAAAGTTGATTTAAATATTAAAACTTGGATTATAAAATATATTATTATTTTCGGGATATCGTTGGTAGGAGCAATTATTATAAATAAATGTATTGAAAAACCAATTTCAGCATTGTTTAATAAGCAACTAAGAAATTACGAAAAAATACAATTAAGGAAAGAATAAAATTGTCAAAGCAGCTACATCAATATGAAAAAACACAATAATAGGAGAGGAGTATGATTTTTCTTTTGCAAATATCATAAAATAATACAATGAAAAAAACACAATATTATGAAATATTACGAGTTATAGCAATGTTTCTTGTTATTTTTAATCATACACAAGGATATCATTTGTTTCTAGGTGGAGGAGAGTATGTTGGACTAAATCTATTTTTTTCTATAATAACAAGAATTGATGTTCCTATCTTTTTTATGATTTCAGGAGCATTGTTATTGTCCAAAGAAGAAAGCATAAAGGATTTATATAAAAAGAGGATTTTAAAAATTGTAATAGTTTTGATTGTTGCCAGTGTGGCAATTTATTTGAAGAATAATTTTAATTATGGATATAGCATTAAAGAATTTATTGAGTCTTTTTTCTCAGGGGAGATTTGTACAAGCTACTGGTATTTATATTCATATCTTGCTACTTTAATAATGATGCCATTTTTAAGGAAAATTGCATTGTCAATTGATAACAATATGTTTATTTACTTAGTAGTATTAAGATTTGCGATAGTGACCGTATTTCCAATTATATCATATTTATTTGCTGGATTAGATGTGTCATTAATATTACAGCCTGATTTTAATATTCTAATATCTACAGAGAGAAGCATTTTCTTTATGCTCATAGGCTTCTATGTTGATAAAAAGATGAGTGCGGAGCAAGAAAGAAAAACAATAAAAATAACAGGGTTTATTTCATTGGTGGCAATTCCTGTAATTGAGGCATTGACTATATATGATGGTGAAAAGAATGGATATAGTCAGAATTTTCTTGTACTGTTCGATTTTGCAATGGTAATGTTTGCGTTTGTGTTAGTTAAATATATTTGTACAGTAAAGTTAGGTAATAATAGAATAGTTAATCTAATCGCAAAAGTAGGAAAATTGTCATTTGGTATATATTTAATGGAACCATTCTTTAGAACTATAATAAATGAATATATTATGGTGATTATTTCTGGAAATGTTCCTATATTGATAGAGTCATTTCTGTATTGTATGGTAGCAGTTATTATAGTTGGATGTATTACTTTTTTAGTAAAAAAAGTGCCAATAATATCTAAGCTCATTTAAAGTGTAATTTTAATCAGAAGGAAATTATGAATTACTTTAAGAATTAAACAGCATAAAAGATAAGAAATATTTTTATTGAGAAAAAAATATTTATTTAAGATAAAGCGAAACTTAAGAAATAAAATGTCAGAAAAGAATACGGAGGAACTATGAACAAACTCGTCTACCTTCCCGAGCTTGACTCGGTTAGAAATTCAAAAAGAGAAATAATTATCGGTCAGAATGCTCTCTACGAAGAGATTGTTGTAAACGGCAATCGTGTTGTTCTATCCTTCAATCAGATAGCTGATTCTACAGCTTTTCTTAGTGCGGTAAAGGACGATGAACAGTATAAGTTTATCGTGGAATTGTTTAAAAAGGGCTATATTATGCTGTCTAACTACCAGTATACTGATTCTAATGGAAATACACATGTAGTTAGTTCTGCATCTCAATATATACAGAATGCCCTTGAAAAAAATATATCTGATAAGAATGCCAACGATACATTTATCTTTTCTGAGCTTCCTGTTCGTAAGGAAGAGAAGGAGCTTGCAGCTATTATGTTGAAGGCGCTTCGTTGTGGCAGACCATCTATAATAAAGGATAGCTACAAGCCTACAGATAGGATGGATAAAAAGAGAGTAAAATATCTTATTAGATATGTAAGTGTTCTTTTGGCTCTTAGTCGTGAGGAATTGGCAAACAATCCCCCTAAGCAGACAAAAGGTAAAAGCTTTATTGAGTTTATGCATATAGTAATGCAGTACAAGAAGGATGATAATAGTAACGTTGTATGGAATTATTTTGATGAGGCTATACTAATTCTTCAAAATATTGAATGTGATATAAATGAAGCCGGTAAAGTGGGTATCAATGCCAGAAGCAATTGGATAGAGAGAATTGATGCTATGTCGCTTAAAGGTCTGCATACAGATAAAAAGAATTCTATATATCTTGCAGAGGCTATAGTAAATATAATTTACAATTATACAATTGAAGACAGTATCCACAACATATCCAAGCATTACATAGACACAGATGATAACAATGATTTTTATATGGATTTTGCCAACAGACTTGAAAAGTACTGGGCTGAATTTTTAGATGGAGTTCATATTCTTCATAAGAAGGATGGCGACGTATCTAAATTTACATTAGATACAGTAGAAGGCCTACCTAAATGGGAAACTGCGGTTAGAGTTACCACAGAGAAGCATGAACGGGATGAAGAAAAGTCCAAGGATGAAGAGGATGAAATATTAGATGATGAGAGTTTAGAGAAAGCAGGAGATGATGATTCTCATGACAGTGATTCTAATTCGATTCAGGAATCAGATAATACGCTTCTTTATGAGGATAATCACGATATAGAAAAAAAGAGATGGCGAAGCAGACTTAGGCGAAATATTGCAAAACAGATTATGATTGCGTTTATATACATTATCTTATTTTGCGCCATGGATTACGTGACAGGTGGCATTGAGGATATAGTAGCTGCATTGTTTGAATTATTTGACATTAGCTTCAATGCTGCAGCTACGATTATAGTAAATATATTAGTGTATACAATTGTCTTGGGTGTAGTCTCATCGCTTATCAGCACATTCGTAAACCTGCCTGATATTTTGGAAAGCTTAAAGGATATATGGCATAGCTTCAGAGATATTAGAAGAGTTAAGAAGGCACCTAGAGGTATTGCATACATTTTTAAAAGAAAAAGGAAGTCATAAATATGAATTGTACATTAGGGGTAGAGTGGGAAAAATATATAAAGCTTCAAGAAGAATATCCGGAACTATTTGCAGATAGCGAAGAACTTGAGATTGTAACTGACAAAGAGGAAGTTATAAAGTATGAGAAAGAATATTCTAAAAAGATAGGCGTAGTATACTATAGTCCCTTTAATATGCTGGTGGTTGATTTGGTTAGAAATAAAGACGGGTTAATCTTTGCTTATGAGAGAATTGTACCAACGGTAAAAAGAGATGCAGTAGTTATGTTGCCTATATATCAGGAAAAGATTATTCTGATGAAGCAATTTAGACATGCAATACGTTCGTATCAATACTGTATACCAAGAGGCTATGCGGAAAACGATATTTCAGTAGTTGATAATGTGAAAAAAGAATTGATGGAGGAGCTTGGTGCAACTACTTCTTCAATAAGTTCTTTAGGCGTTGTTGTGGCGGATAGTGGACTAAGCGCAGGGCGCGCTGAAGTTTTTCTTTGCCAGATTGATGAATATGATAAGTCAAGCTGTAGTGAAGGAATAGTTGAGATAGTTGAATTAGAGGTGGCCGCAGTGAAAAAATGGATAAGTGAAGGTAAAATCACAGATGGATTTACATTGGCAGCAGTAGGGATGATGCGTTTAGAATAATACAATTAAGATGTCATAAGTTGATTAAAGAGGAGGTATCTATATGGCGGGAGAAGATAATTCAAAAATGAATAAGCTAGATAAAAATGCTGAAGAAAAAATTATAACGTCGGAATTTTATTTAAAAGATAAATCACATTCTGACGGCGGTGACAATGATAGTGAATGTTTACCAGTAGATGTTCCGATATTGTCTATTATAAATATACCGACATTAGGCTTAGATGAAGTTGATGTTACCTTTGATATGGAGGTTAAGTCATCAAAAAGAACGCCTGATGAGGAAGAGGAGTTTGAGGTAATACCACAAATAAGATTAGGAGCGCTTAAAACGGGTGTTATAGGTTCTGTTACAAGTTGTGAAGTGGATAGAAGAGTTGGTGATGACTCGAAAAAGAAACATATAGAATTACACAAAAAGGATTGTGGAACGGCAGAGGACTTAGCAAGGGTACTAGATATACTCAAGCTAGGAAGCACACCGGCAAAAGTAGAAGATGAACAGGATGAATCAAAATAATAAAAATATTGTAAAACAACCCAGGTTATGCTACCATTATGGTAGCATAATTTCGTATATAAGTTTATTTCTATTTTATTTATTTTAAGAGTCTATAGTGAAAAGAAATCTATGCTAAACCCCAAACAACAAGACAAGGCAGGAGATTTCTTTGGTTTATTAATTAGTTATTATACATAAGCAGCTCCTGCTCATGCGAAAGGAGACATGCTTATGAAGCAAAACAAGATTTTAGTAACTGATGTAGCAGGAACACCCTTTGATGATGTGTTTAGAACATTGCTGGAGAGGTGTCAGAAGCTGATTATTCCTGTAATCAATGAGGTATTTGGAACCCGGTACACCATGGATGATGAGGTGACATTGCTGTCAAATGAGCACTACATAGTCGAGTCTGATGGAAAATCCATAAAACGCATAACGGATAGCTGCATAAAAATAAGAGAGCGTATGTACCATATTGAATGTGAGAGTAATCCAAAGACCGGCATGGAAATACGTATGATTGAATACGATTTTCATATCGCTCTGTCTAGTATGGAAAGGTATGAGGATAAGGCAGTGCTCAGATTTCCTGAGTCAGCAGTTTTATTTCTGCGACATAATATAAATACACCTGACAAGCTTCAGGTTAAGCTTCTGCTGGCGGATGGAGCAGAAGCAGACTATAAGGTGCCAGTAGTAAAGGTACAGAAGTATACTAAAGAAGAGATTTTTGATAAAAATCTACTGTTTTTTATACCGTATTATATAATGAGATTTGAAAAGGAATTGCAGGCAGAAAATAAAGAGACAGAGGCTGTAGAAAAACAATTAATAGAAGATTATACAGTGATTTACGATAAACTAAAGAGACTTGAGGAAAATCAGTTGATAGATTATAATTATCTTCATGATTTGATAAGTCTGACAACGCGACTAATAGAGGTCGTATCCAGGGGAAATCCCAATATTATGCGAGAGGTGAGTGTTATGGGCGGAGGAAAAGTTTTAGAAATGGAAAGTGAAAAAATCTATAATAAGGGTGTGTCCCAAGGACTATCCCAAGGACTATCCCAAGGTATAGCCCAAGGTATTTCAGACACTATTATAGAATTTCTTTCCGAATATGGAACAGTGCCAGAGAACGTAAAAGAACGAATCATAGCTGAAAAAGATATAGATATGCTCAAGCAATGGAATAAGCTGGCGGCAAGAGCTTCGTCTATAGAGGAGTTCGTGGAGAAGATGTAGTTGATATAAAATAATTTACAATTCCATTAAGCACCTTGCATTCTCCCCAATTTGTGGTATAATCCTCTTGATTTTTATCCTACATTAGGGTTACAATATATAGGATATGGACATTAATACTAATATGTTTAATAAATCATTCGCCATGAAATGAGGGAGAGTAATGAAGAACAGTTTATTTAACAAACAAGTTACTGTTAAGAAGATGATCTTCTTATTATATGATATATTTACAATTATAATCGCCAGCGGTTTAGCGCTTTTACTTCGCTTTGAGTTTTCATTTGACAATGTGGAGCCTCAGTATGTTGATATGATGTTGGAGCTGCTGCCAGTGACGGTTATTATAACTATAGCCCTGTTTTGGGTATTTAGGATGTACAGCTCTATATGGTCTTTTGTTGGTATGATTGAGGCGAGAAATATTATAGTGGCAAGCTCTTTGTCTGCTATTAGTTCCTCTATTCTTATGTATACTACTGTAGGTCCGATGTTTAGAAGCTATTATATTCTATATCTGGGCGTACAGATTGTGATTACGATGATTGGACGTTTTGCTTATCGTCTTTACAGAAGAATGTTGGTGAAGACTCATGAGCAGGGAAGAGTTAGAAATACAATGATTATAGGCGGCGGTGAGGCTGGAGATGTGATTATTCGTGAGTTAAAGCACAGTTCATATCTGCAGTCTAATATTCGTTGTGTCATAGATGATAACCCATACAAGTGGGGCAAGTACCTTAATGGTGTCAAGATTGTTGGTGGCAGAGACAAGATTGCAGAGTGTGCTAAGAAGTATGATATAGATGAGATTATCATTGCTATTCCATCTGCTAAGAAGTCTACTATCAGCGAGCTTGCTTCTATGTGTAAGGATATTACATGTGAGCTTAAGATTCTTCCTGGTATGTATCAGCTTATCAATGGTGAGGTTAGCGTTAGTAAGCTTAGAAATGTGGAGGTAGAAGATTTATTAGGCAGAGACCCTGTAGAGGTAGATGTGGATTCTATCATCGGATATGTGCAGAATAAGGTTGTTTTAGTCACTGGTGGAGGCGGTTCTATCGGAAGTGAGCTTTGCAGACAGATTGCATCACACAATCCAAAGAAGCTTATAATATTTGATATATATGAAAATAATGCATATGACATAAAGACAGAGCTTAACAGAAAGTACCCTGACCTTGACTTGGAGGTGCTTATCGGTTCTGTTAGAAATACAAGTCGTATAAACTATGTTTTTGAGACATATAGACCTGAAATCGTATATCATGCTGCTGCCCATAAGCATGTTCCGCTTATGGAGGATAGTCCAAATGAGGCCATAAAGAACAATGTATTTGGTACTCTAAAGACTGTTCAGGCTGCAGACAAGTATGGCACAAAGCGTTTTGTTCTTATCTCTACAGATAAGGCAGTTAACCCTACAAATATTATGGGTGCGTCAAAGCGTATCTGTGAGATGATTGTACAGGCATACAACAACCGTTCAAAGACAGATTATGTGGCTGTTCGTTTTGGTAATGTATTAGGAAGTAATGGTTCAGTTATTCCACTCTTTAAAAAGCAGATTTTAGCAGGTGGTCCTGTGACTGTTACACATCCGGATATTATCAGATATTTTATGACTATACCTGAGGCTGTTACATTGGTGCTGCAGGCCGGCGCTAAGGCTAAGGGCGGAGAGATTTTTGTTCTTGATATGGGACAGCCTGTGAAGATTTTAGATTTGGCAAAGAATCTTATCAGACTCTCTGGTTATGTCCCAGATGAGGATATTAAGATTGAGTTTTCTGGACTTCGTCCTGGTGAGAAGCTTTACGAGGAGCTTCTTATGGAGGAGGAGGGACTCCAGGATACAGATAACAAGAGAATACACATCGGTAAACCAATATGCTTTGATGATGATGAATTGATGCAGCAGCTTAGCGAGCTCGAGGAAATCATAAAGGATGAGCATGTGGATGTAAGAGACATTGTTGGAAAGATAGTACCTACTTATCAGAGGAAGGATAACTAAATTAAAGCCTGCTACAAAAGCAGGCTGGATTGGAGCATATATGAGCGATTACACAAGGGAAGAACTTGATGGTTTACAGAGGGTAAGTTTAGAGATGGCAGAGTATTTTGTGGATTTTTGTAATAGACATAATCTTCTCTGCTATTTCTGTGGTGGTGGATGTATTGGTTCAATTCGTCATAAGGGGTTTATTCCATGGGATGATGATTTGGATTTCTTTATGCCTAGAAAAGATTATGAGAAGTTATATGACCTTTGGGTTAAGGAGGCAGACAATAAAAGATTTGTAATTCACAAACAGAGTGATAAATTAATAGACCACAATCTGTTTATAACAATAAGAGATGCAAATACCACGCAGATAAAGCCATATCAGGATAAACTAGACATTGTTCATGGTGTGCCTTTAGATATCCTTCCGCTTGATGGATATCCGAATTCTAATCTTAAGAGAAAGTTTCAGGTTATGTGGGCGCTTATATATTCGCTATATTGTGCACAGGTTATTCCTGAAAAGCACGGTAAGCTTATGACATGGGGAAGTAAGGTTGCCCTTGCTATAGTGCCAAGTAAGAAGCTTCGCTATAAGATTTGGAAGCTTGCAGAGCGAAAGATGACTAAGTACAAGATCGAGGACTGTGAGGCCATAACAGAGCTTTGTTCTGGTCCTGGATATATGAAGAAAAAATATCCTAAGCACATTTTTGAGAGTGCTGTTTTAAAGGAGTTTGAAGGAAGGCAGATGCCTATTCCTGTAGGGTATGATACCTATCTTAGAATCGCTTTTGGTGATTATATGCAGATGCCACCTGTAGAAAAGCAGAAGGCTCACCACGATTCAAAGGTTTTAGATTTGGAAAACAGCTATATCAAATACAAGGGTATAGCATACTGCGAAGATAATAAGTAATTTAGGAGGTCAATTATGAAGGTACCTTTTTCACCACCGGATATATCAGAAGAAGAGATTAATGAGGTAATAGATGCCCTTAAGTCAGGCTGGATTACAACAGGCCCAAAGACTAAGGAATTTGAGAGACGTATAGCAGCGTACTGCAATACAAGTAAAGCAGTATGTTTAAACTCAGCTACAGCTTGCCTTGAGATGACACTTAGAGTTTTAGGGGTAGGTCCAGGAGATGAGGTTATCACATCTGCATACACATACACAGCTTCTGCCAGTGTTATATGTCATGTCGGTGCTACACCGGTGCTTGTTGATACAGCAGCTGATTCCTTTGAGATGGATTATGACAAGCTGTCAGATGCCATAACAGAGAAAACAAAGGTAATTATCCCAGTTGATTTGGCAGGTATCATCTGTGATTACGAAAAGATATATAAGATTGTTGAAGATAAAAAGAGTCTTTTTAAGGCTTCAAATGATTTGCAGGCTAAGTATGGTCGAATTATTGTTTTGACTGATGCAGCCCACGCTTTCGGTGCAAAGAAGGATGGAAAGATGTGTGGTGAATATGCAGACTTCACAAGCTTTTCATTCCACGCTGTAAAGAATCTCACTACAGCTGAAGGTGGAGCAGTAGTTTGGAAGGATGTAGATGGTGTAGATAATGAGGAAATCTACAAGCAGTATATGCTTCTCTCTCTTCACGGTCAGTCAAAGGATGCTTTGGCAAAAACTCAGCTTGGTGCATGGGAGTATGATATTGTAGCTCCAAACTACAAGTGTAATATGACTGATATTATGGCTTCTATCGGACTTGCGCAGCTCAATCGCTATGAAGGTATGCTTGATAGAAGAAAGCAGATTATAGAAAAGTATAATGAGATATTAGCTGGAGAGAATGTACATGTGCTTAACCATTATAGTGATACTCATCGCTCAAGTGGACACCTTTACTTTGTGAGACTCCTTGGCAAGGACAGAGAGTATTGCAATAAGGTTATAGAAGAAATGGCTAAGAGAGAGATTGCTACAAATGTACATTACAAGCCATTGCCACTTCTCACTGCTTATAAAAATCTTGGTTTTAAGATTGAAGATTACAAAAATGCCTATAATATGTATATGAATGAGATTACATTACCTCTTCACACAAATCTGACAGATGAGCAGGTAGAGTATGTAGCAAACTCATTTAAGGAGATTATCAATTCTCTTTAGTTAGGAGGCAATTATGCTAAAGAAATGGGAAGAACTGCCTGAATATATGAAAAATGATCAGGTGAAAAAATATTATAAGATACTGAAAAAGAAACAGGGCAGTATGGCACTTAAAAGAGCATTTGACTTTCTTGTGTCACTGTTAATGCTTATTATTCTATCTCCTGTATTTTTGGTTATAGCTATTCTTATAAAGACTGACTCAAAGGGGCCTGTTATGTTTAGACAGGTTAGAGTCACTCAGTATGGGAGGGAATTTAGGATATTCAAGTTTAGGACTATGGTAAATGACGCAGAGAGCAAGGGCTCTCAGGTAACGACAAAGAACGATATGCGTATTACCAAGGTTGGTAAAAAGATAAGAGGCTGTCGTTTGGACGAGCTTCCACAGCTCATAAATGTTTTGCTTGGCGATATGACCTTCGTAGGAACAAGACCTGAGGTGCCAAAGTATGTAAAGGAATACAGTCCAGAAATGTACGCAACGCTACTTCTTCCTGCAGGTATCACATCTGAGTGTAGTATCCAGTATAAGGATGAGGATAAGCTTTTGGCTGACGCTGATAATGCAGATAAGGTTTATGTGGAAAAGGTACTTCCAGGTAAGATGGAGTACAATCTTAAAGATATTGAAAACTTTAGCTTTTTACACGATATAAAGACTATGTTTAAAACGGTTTTGGCAGTGCTAAAGTAGAGGTAGGATATGAGTGATATACTTGTTTCATTTTGTGTAATTGCATATAACGAGGAAAAATATTTACCTAATCTTTTTAATGATATTGTGTCTCAGGATTATGACCATAAGCTTATAGAGGTAGTGCTTGTAGATAGCTTATCTACCGATTCTACAAAGAAACTTATGGAAAAGTTTAAAGAAGAGTATGGTAATGAGTTTTACGACATAAAGATTGGTGACAATTTAGGAAAGAAGCAATCTAGTGGTTGGAACACAGCTATTCCTTTATCCACAGGAGACGTTGTCATAAGAGTTGATGCTCATTCAAAGGTCACACCTGATTTCGTTAAGAATAATGTTATCTGTATGAACAGTGGAGAGAATATATGTGGAGGTCCCAGACCCAATCTCATAGAGGATTCCACACCATGGAAGGAAACACTTCTTATGGCTGAAAGTTCAATGTTTGGAAGTAGTATTGCTTCATACAGGCGTGATGGCGAGAGGACTTACGTTAACTCTATGTTTCATGCAGCATATCGAAGAGAAGTGTTTGAAAATGTTGGTGGATTTAATGAAAATCTCGGTAGGACTGAGGACAATGAATTACATTACAGAATGCGACAGGCCGGATATAAATTCTGCTTTGACCCGTCTATTAGGTCATATCAGTATACTAGAAGCTCACTGGGGAAAATGCTTAAGCAAAAGTATGGAAATGGTTATTGGATAGGACTTACTTTGGGTGTATGTCCAGGATGTATTTCAGTTTTTCATTTTGTACCATTTGCATTTGTTATGGCCATATTATTTACAAGCATATTAGCAGGCTTTGGTATATGGCAGCTAAGTGCACTTATGTGGTCTGCATACCTACTATTAGCCATAATGATGGGTGTGGTGGCTGTAAAAGGACAAAAGAAATGTTTACAGCAGCTTCTGCTACCGTTTATGTTTTTTATGCTTCACATCTCTTATGGTGTAGGCACATTAGTGGGATTATTGAAAATGCCTTTTAAGAGGAATTCTCTTAAAAAGTGCGATGCTATAGAGGAACTAAAGGTTAAATTGAAAGCAAAAGCTTAAGGAGGATTAATATGATATTTGGAGCAATATTAGCAGGTGGTGTAGGTTCACGTATGAGCATATCGGATATGCCAAAGCAGTTTTTAAATTTAGGGGATAAGCCTATTATTATACACACACTTGAGAAGTTTTTACTCTGTGAGAGAATGGAGCATATTTACATAGGCGTTCATCCAAATTGGTTACTTCATATGGAGGACCTTATAGACAAGTATGTAAAGATTAGAAAAGATTGTATCCATGTAGTAGCAGGTGGCGAAGATAGAAATTCAACTATTATGAATATCGTTGATGCTATCGAGGGTAGGTTTGGTGAGAGTGATGAACATTATATTGTAACTCATGATTCAGTGAGACCATTTGTTACATCAAGAATTCTTGAGGATAATATTGATGCAGCATTAAAGTATGATGCATGTGATACTGTTACAGGTGCTATAGATACTATTGTTGTGTCTGAGGATGGAAAGGTTATCACTGACATTCCTAATAGAGCAATTATGTATCAGGGACAGACTCCACAGAGTTTTAAGATTACTTTACTTAAGAAGCTTTATAATGACTTGTCAGAGGATGAGAAGAAGATTCTCACAGATGCGTGTAAGATTTGTGTAGTAAGAAATGTACCTGTTCATTTAGTTGACGGTGAGATATCAAATATGAAAATAACAACTGTAAGTGATTACAAGATTGCTCAGGCAATGGTTGGAGGAAAAGTAATTGATTAATTATATTTATCAGTTGGTTAGTCCAAAGGTATTTTCAATTAAATATGATGATATAGAATTTGGTGATAATGTCATAGTGCGTCCTAAGTATATGGCTGTATGTCATGCTGACCAGAGATATTATCAGGGTCAGAGAGATTTAAGTATCTTGGAAAAGAAGCTTCCGATGGCACTTATTCACGAGTGTTGCGGAGAGGTTTTATATGACCCGACAGGTACTTACAGACAGGGAGAGCTTGTGGCGCTTATACCTAATACACCCACTACAGAGAGTGATATTATATTCGAGAATTATCGTAAGGGAAGCTATTTTTTATCTAGCGGTCATGATGGATTTCTTCGTGAGTATATAGATATACCAGCAAACCGAGTTGTTTCCCTTGATGGTGTGCCAGCTCACATCGGAGCTATAACTGAGTTTTTGACAGTAGCTGTGCATGCTGCTAATCGCTTTGATATAGCATCTCATGACATAAGGGATGTAATAGGTATCTGGGGAGACGGAAGCTTGGCTTATGTAGTTTCCTGTGTTTTAAAAAAGAGATATCCGGATTCAAAGATAGTTGTAGTTGGAAAAGACCCAAGAAAGCTTACCTATTTTTCGTTTGTTGATGAAACTTATATTGCTGATAATATACCGGTGGATTTTGTTATAGACCACGCCTTTGAATGTTGCGGAGGTGAGGGCAGCTATTATGCCATTGATGATGTCATAAGATATATTAATCCACAGGGAACATTGATGCTTATGGGTGTAAGCGAAAATAAGGTTGCCATAAATACCAGAGATGTGCTAGAAAAGGGATTAACTCTTGTAGGAAGTAGCCGCTCTGGAAAAAAGGATTTCGAGGATGCGGCAGCTATGCTTAGGGATAGTAAGTTGCAGAGAAGACTTAGTATGATGATTTATGAGGATAAACCTGTTACATCTATAGATGATATACACAGGGTATTCCAGACTGACTTAAGCACTGCGTTTAAGACTGTGTTCAAATGGAGTCTGTAAAGAAAGGCTAGATTATGAAAAAGATTTGTTTCATTAAACATGATATGACTGATGCAAGTGGTGGAGCAAGAGTTGCTGCAAATCTTGCAAATGCTTTATGTGATAAATATGAGGTTCATATGCTAAGCATCTGCAGTGACAAAGATACAACTTTTTATGAATTGGATGAAAAAGTTAAATACAATGTGCTGATTAAGGGTGCTGGTCGTATTAGAGAAGTAGTTTTTAAGGCTGTAAAGGCGTTAAAAAAGTATCTAAAGGAGAATGATATAGATATAGCGTTTTCGGTAGGTGTAAGTATTAATCCATTTCTTATACCGGCAGTCAGAGGCACAAAGTGTAAAGCTGTTTCTTGCGAACACCTTAATTGTCTCAATGAGTACGAAAATGATTTTGGTCAAAGATTTTGTAGATATCTTGGTGCTAAGTTTGGTCATAGAGTTGTAGTACTTACAAAACAGGATAAGGAAGCCTATGATAAAAAGTACAAGATGAAAAATGAGAAAGTTATATATATACACAACTGGATGGATGAAAGCCTACTTAATGGAAATCCTCAGTACAATGCAGAGTCAAAAAAGATTGTTACAGTGGCACGTATTGAGCCGGTAAAGGGAATAGAAAATATTATTGAGGTATCAGCGTCACTAAAGGAACAGTTCTCTGATTGGTCATGGGATGTATATGGTGGTGGCGAAGATGCATATATTGAGGAATTAAACAAAAAAATTAAAGAGAAAGGTCTTACTGGTTTTGTAAACCTAAAAGGTAAGGTTACAGATATGTACGACCGTTACAAGGATTATGGAATCTTTGCATTGACATCTTACTGTGAGGGCTTGCCGATGGTGCTTATTGAAGCAAAAGCAAAGAGGATTCCATGTGTAAGCTTTGATTGTTTGACAGGACCTAGGGATATTATAAGAGATGGTGTAGATGGTTATCTTGTTCCTGTAGGTGATTTAGAAGGATTAAAAGACAAGCTTATAAAATGTATGAGTGATAGGGACTTAAGAAAAAGTTTATCGGACAATGCTTATGGCAATTTAGACCTTTTTAAAAAGGATGCTATAACAGAGCGTTGGATTGATTTTATCGATAGTATTTAAATTTGTAGAAATGCGAGGGACAGATTTTGAAGTTCTTAGAAAAATATGAATCATACTTAGAAAAAATTAGAAACTGGTACGTAGTTATATTTATAACATACTTGTTGCTATCAAGAGTCGTGCTCTTTGTAAATATTATATCAATACCTGCAAATAGCATGATATACAATTTGTTGGCAGTCTCAGGTATTGTTATACTGGTATGGGATTTCTTTACTCATTTTTATCAGTTTAAGAGCAAGGAAAATCTTATATTAGTAGGATTTTTAGTTGTTTGCGCCATATCTACATTGCTTAATATACAGTATGGCTTGGGTGATAACTTAAAGACGTTAGTATGGACTGCTATCCAGTTCTTTTTAATGTTTTCTATTTTACATGTAAAAGATTTTACATATGTGAAGAAGATGTTATCACGTATTATGAATATAACTAGTATAATCTGGTTTGTGACAACAGTTTTTTCCCTCTTACAATTTATATTTGTGGTGAAGTACAAAGCGGATTTTGCATCATATCCTAGAAGACAGGGGTTTATTGATTCACGACTTTTTGGTATATACTCTGACCCGAACTTTGCAGCAGTGACAAGCCTTATAGTAATAGTGTTTGCTGTATTTATATGCAAGAATACCACATCTAAGGCATGGAAAAGATTACAGCTTGCAAATATTGTCTGTCAGCTTTTGTATATTATTTTGTCAGGTTCACGTACAGGTCATATAGAGCTTACGATGGTGATGTTTATATTGGGATATAGCTTTGTCAGAAGTTATTGTTTAAAGAAAAATATAAAAAAATACTACGTAAAAGGCTTAGTCATGGCAGTGCTTTTGTCTATTTTAAGTGTATCTGGTGTTGTAGCATTGCAGAAACCACTGCTTTCTATTGCGGAATTTGGAGAAAGTATAAAGAAGGCAATTTTATATGATGATGATAAATCAGGACAAGTAGATGAACAGGGTAATCCAATACCACCTGAAGAGGAAGAAGAGATAACCTTAGATAGAGAGGATGTAAAGGAGGACGATATAAGCAACAATCGCTTTGCTATATGGCAGGGAGCGATTGATGTGGCCAGCGATGCAAGAATTTTTGGTGTGTCTCCGAGGAATCTGATACCATATGCACTAGAGAATGATCCTGAGGGGTATATCGCAACTACAGGATATGAGACTCATAGTGGTTACGTGGCTCTGTTTGTAAATACAGGTATAGCTGGTGTGACAGTTATGTTAGGGTTTGTCGGTTATATGGTGTATCTTTTTGTCAAATATTTGAAAGTCAATAGAAAGAAAGTGTATCAGGATGAATTCATTATTTGTGTTTGCGTTGTTGCTATTGTTGCAGTATCGGCAGTAATGCTTCTTGACATTTTCTTTGTAAATACATTTAGTGCGGCAATATTCTGGTTATCAGCAGGATATTTTACGTATATAGCAAAGAGTGAAATAAAGAAAAGTGAGCAGTAAGATGAAAGATGGCAGAGTAAGTGTAGTAGTTCCTGTGTACAATGCAGCTTCAACTCTGGAGATGTGCGCATTAAGTATATTGGGACAAAGCTATAATGATGTACAGCTGGTACTTATCAATGATGGCTCGAAGGATTCATCTATTGATATATGTCATAAGCTGGCAGAAAACTATAACAATGTATTAGTGATTGATAAGCCTAACGAGGGTGTGTCTGCCACTAGAAATAAAGGTATCGAAGCTTGCGATGGTCAGTATGTTATGTTTGTTGATAGTGATGACTATATCGAAAAGGATATGGTCGAAGCTATGGTTAGCAAGCTTTTAACGGATAATGCAGACCTTTGTATGTGTGGTATCACTATCCATAAGGAAGGCGAGGAGTCTATAAAACCTCTTATGGATGGACATGTCCGCGGGAAAGAAAATATTGCGGAAAAAGTATTTGAATTATATAAGACTAATTATATTAATTCACCATGCAATAAGCTGTATAAGAAAGAACTTATCGCAGAAGGTTTTTCTAAGGATATATCATTGGGAGAGGACTTGCTCTTTAATTTAGATTATTTAGAGAATTGTAATAGCGTAACATTTATAGATAAAGGCTTTTACCATTATCAATTTGTAAATAACCAGTCTTTGACATCAAAATATAGAGAAGATAGCTTTAAAATAGCATTAAGGCTCTATGAGGCTGTGACAGGTTATGGAAATAAATTTGGTGTGTCATTTGATAGTCAGGTGTCTGCCAGAGATGTGTTTATGAATATTATCTTTTATTCAATTCAGGATTTATATTATTACAGCAAAGAAGATAAGAAATATAAAAGGGACACTCTTAAAGCTATTGTAGATAACCCTCGTGTCAGAGAGGTTGTGGATGCTTTGGGTGATATAAATGGTCAGCAAAAGCTTGTGGCTAGATTCATATCTAAAAATAATCTTTTTTTAATTAGAATGTTCTTTAGAATAAAGAAGTTTATTGCCAGAGCTTAAAACTAGGAGGAAACATGGTTAACCAGAGAAAGACGGGAGCGACGCTGTCGTATATATATATCATATTAAATAGTGGCATAAGTATTTTATATACACCACTTATGCTAGACTTGATGGGTAAAAGTGAATATGGCTTATATACGTTGATAGCGTCAGTTATAGCCTATCTTTCCGTGTTGGATATGGGATTTGGAAATGCAATAATTCGCTATACGGCCAAGTATAGAGCTTTGAATGACAAGGATGGAGAGTACAAGCTTAACGGTATGTTTCTTGTGCTTTATACCATAATAGGTATTGTAGCATTTGGCATAGGTATGGGCTTATACGCAAATGTAGATGCGATATTTGGAGCATCGCTGACGCCATCAGAACTTGATACAGCAGGTATTCTTATGCTTATACTTGTTTTCAATGTGGCAATATCCTTCCCACTTAGTATTTTCGGTGCGATTATCACAGCTTATGAGCAGTTCGTTGTACCAAAAGTATTAAATATAATACGTGCCATTCTTCAGCCGGGAATTATGATTCCACTACTTCTTTTGGGATATAAGTCTGTGGCAATGGTTATTGTTACTACAGTTCTAAATATACTTATACTGCTTTTTAATTTAGTGTACTGTTTTAAGAAGCTTAAAATTAAGATAAATATCGCAAAGCCGGACACACGATTACTTCGTGAGATTTGTGCTTATTCATTTTATATATTGCTAAATCTTATAGTTGATAAGATTTATTTAAGTACAGACAAATTTATTTTAGGAATTGTAGCAGGCACGGCAGCAGTTGCCGTTTACGGCATTGCTATGCAGCTTTATGACTATTATGTATTATTTTCAACATCCATAAATGGTGTTTTTCTGCCAAGGATTACAGAGATGGTTGTAAAGGGAGCAGATGATGAGGAGATTTCAAATCTGTTTATAAAAATAGGTCGTATTCAGTTTATGGTTATGGCACTTATTTTAACGGGATTTGTAGTAGTGGGAAGAGACTTTATAATACGCTGGGCAGGTCCTGATTATGAGCAGGCTTACATTATAGAATTGATTCTTATGGTTCCAGCCTTGGTGCCACTAGTGCAGAACACAGGTATATCTATACTTCAGGCAAAAAATATCCATAAGTTTAGGTCAGTTGTATACCTGTTTGTTGCCATTGCAAATATATTCTTAAGTATTCCTTTGGCTAAGGAATATGGAGGTATAGGAGCTGCTATTGGTACAGCATTGGCTACATGCATTGGACAGATAATAGTTATGAATATCTATTACCACAAAAAAGCGAAGCTCAATATTATTAAATTCTGGAAAGAGATATGCAAGCTTTTACCACCAGTTGTAGTTTGTCTTTTGGTGGGGGTTGGTCTTAACGTTTTATGGATTAGTAGCAGCTATGTGGCGATTTTTGTAAAAGGAATATGCTGCGTTGCAGTATATGCGATTATATTGTGGTTGTTCTGTATGAATGAATATGAGAGAGAACTGATTAAGAAGCCAGTTGGAAAGGTTATAAGAAAGGTAAAGAGAGGTTAGATTAGGATGAGTTTTATAAAAAAGATTCTAAAAAAGCTTATGAATATTATCCCTATGAGAAATTTGGTGCTTTTGGAAAGTAATCCGGATATGTCAGATAACACATACTCTCTTTTTTCTAAAATGATTGAAAAGGGATACAATAGAAAGTATCGTTTTGTGTGGCTTGTTAACAATCCTGATGATTTTAAGAATGTAAATATTAAAAATGTCAGTTTCTTTTATTGGAAGCCGATTGGATTCTTTAGGAAGCTTAGAAAAGCTTGGTTGCTTTATACAGCTAAATATATTATTTACTGCAACAAATTCATAGAGAAAAGAAGAAGTGGTCAGTGTGTAGTTTCGCTGGGACATGGAACGATGATTAAATCTGTTAAGCAACATCAAATGATGAGTCCGGATTGTGATTTTACACTTTGTGCATCTAAAGAAATGATTCTTATGCATGTGGATCAGCTTCATTTGACAGAAGGTCATATGTTTGTGTCGGGGCTTCCTAGAAATGATTTACTTTTTGAGAGTAAGGGTAAACTTAAGAATGTTTTAGGTAATATGGCAGATAAGAAGTGCATTATATGGATGCCTACATTTAGAAAACAGAAAAGCTCGGACAGACTTGATAGTGAATTTGATTTTCCGCTTGGACTTCCAATCATATACGATACTGAAGCTTTAAATAGCGTCAATGAGACTTTGAAAAAAAATGATACGGTAATGCTTTTAAAACTTCATCCTGCCCAGGATACAAGCTTCATAAAGGCAGGAACTATGTCAAACTTAATGCTTTTAACAGATAGTATGTTAGAGGCGGCAGGTGTTAAGTTGTATGAAATTCTTTCAGATACAGCGGCACTTATAACGGATTACTCGTCTATATACTGTGATTATTTATTGCTTAAGAGACCTATAGGTGTAACGTTGGACGATTTTAAAGAATATTCAGCAAAAAATGGATTTGCTTTTGATAATCCTTTAGAGATTTTAAGGGGTGTTCAAATTTACAAATTAGAGCAGCTCATAGCCTTTATAGAGGATGTAGCAGCAGGCAATGATGTGGGAGCTGTTGAGAGAGCTAAGGTTGAAGACTTATTTAATGAGTATAAGGGTGGCGGTTATTGTCAATTTGTTTTAGATAAGATGATTAACGAATATAAATTTTAGGAGAAAACGTAGGCTATGATTATTTTATTTGCCTTATTAGTACTGATGGTACTTACAAGTTTAAAAGTAAATACTAAAACACTAGACAGTCAGTATATGTCGAGAGATAATACAGCTGCCATTAAAGGTATTTTTATAATCATAGTATTTATGAGCCACATTAGGTCTTATTGTATTTTTGATGGAACAGCTGACTATTATGTTATAAAGATTATTGATTATTTAGGTCAGCTTATGGTGGCAATGTTTTTGTTCTATTCTGGTTTTGGTGTTTATGAATCAATAAAGAAAAAAGGAATTGATTATGTTAAGGCAATACCTAAAAATAGAATTTTAAAAACTTTTTTGAATTTTGTTTACGCAATTATCCTGTTTATTATTATGAATCTTGTTTTGGGAATAGAACATGGTTTAAAGGAGATTGTATTAGCACCTACAGGTTGGACAAGTATTGGTAACAGCAATTGGTATATGTTTGCTATATTTACCTTGTATATCATAACATATGTGAGCTTTATAACATTTAAAACAGATAGGTTGTTTGCATTTTTGTTATTTGGACTATTATCTGTAGCATATGTAACGTTGATTTGCAAATATCAAGGTATGTGGTGGTGTGATACATATCTATGTTATCTGGCTGGTATGATATATTCTGCGCATAAGGAAAAAATTGATGGATTTTTTGTTAAATCGAGAAACTTGGGATATATTATAACGCTAGTGGCAACGTTGGCACTTTACTTTATTGTGGCGCCAGTAAGGTATACGGGTATTTATATTTATAATTTTGTTGCTATTATTTTTTGTTTGTGCATAATCATACTGTCTATGCGATTTACTATAAGGAGTAAGATACTGATTTGGTGTGGGCAGAACCTTTTCTGGTTATATATACTTCAGAGAATTCCTATGATTATACTAAAGCATATAGGATTTAGTCAGAATAATGAATATATTTTTGTAATATCTTGTGTTATATTGACTATTATTTTGTCACTTATGTCAATAAAAGTTATAGAATTGGGACGTAAACACACAAAATTACCATTGTAAAAAACATCCTGTTTTGATACAATGAAAAGAGTGTGAGCATTTATGCACTCACATCTGTCTTTTTGGAGGAAAAATCAATGGATAGAGCAAATGATAAAAAGCAAGATTTGTTTATATATATAGTTGATATGTTATCCGTGTTAGTCAGCTACATTTTAGCTGGTTGTGTATGGATATTGGTATACAAAAGAATGGGTGATTTATCCACATTGAATGAGCTTTTAAAGCAGGAGTTAGTTACACTTCTTGTTTCTTACGTGGTTATCATATTCGTCTTTAATACAAACGGATACTTTATGAAGCGTAGCAAGTTTGGCGAGTTCCAGTATGCCCTTCGTATGAATATCTGGTTTGCGGGATTTTTTGGAGTATGGCTCTTCTTAAAGGGTGGAGTAAGTCAGATTCCGAGAGGTTTGTACCTTTTGACACCTGTTTTAAATATATTCATTATGTATTTATTCCATATGGTGTTAAAGTATTGTCTTATCAAGTTTTCGGGTAAAGGCAAGAAGGCTACAAAGGTTATCTTGGTTACAACATCTGACAGAGTAGAAGGTGTACTTGAGGATACTAAGGCACAGTACCACTGGCAGGCAAAGATTGGTGGTATTGTTTTGGTGGATAAGGATATAGCAGGGGAAGATATTCAGGGTATCCCTGTTGTGTGTAATCATGATGATTTGCTTACATACTGTCGTAGAGAGATTGTTGATGAGGTACTTATCAGTATTCCATATGATGACAGTAGCGAGGTTAAGGAGCTTGTCACAGCTCTTGGAGATATGGGAGCTGTCGTACATCTTAATCTTGGAAACTTAGAGGGATTTAATGAGTTTAATAAAGCTCTCGGTATGTTTGGAGACATTCCGGTAGTGACATTTGCCAATGTTTTCCACGATTCAAACAGACTTATGATTAAGAGACTTATTGATATCGTAGGTGCATTGGTAGGTATTTTGATTACAATACTTGTAACTATAATTGTAGCGCCTATACTTTTAATCGAAAGTCGTGGACCACTGGTATTTAAGCAAAAGAGAGTAGGAAAGAACGGTCGTTATTTCTTTATATACAAGTTCAGATCTATGTACAAGGATGCTGAGGCTAGAAAGAAAGAGCTTATGGACAAGAACGAGATGAACGGTCTTATGTTTAAGATGACTGATGACCCTCGTATTACAAAGGTTGGTAAGTTCATTAGAAAGACGAGTATTGACGAGCTTCCACAGTTCTTCAATGTACTTAAGGGAGATATGAGCTTAGTTGGTACAAGACCACCTACGGTTGATGAATTTAAGCAGTATGAGGGTCACCACAAGAGAAGACTTAGTATGAAGCCTGGTATAACAGGTCTTTGGCAGGTAAGTGGTAGAAGTAATATCGAGGACTTCGAAGAGGTCGTAAAGCTTGACCTTCAGTATATCGATAACTGGTGCCTGGCACTTGATTTTAAGATTCTTATTAAAACAGTTGGAGTGATTTTCTTTGGCAGAGGTGCCAAGTAATAAATATATTTTAAGCGGGTTATGTAAAGGAGTTACATAAGATATGGGCAAAAAAGGTAAAAAAGGTAATACACATAAAAATTCAAACAGGCCAAGACCACAGAATAATGTAAGAGCCGGTGCAGATGCTATAAAGGCTCAGGTTATGGAAGAAAAGAAGGCAACTACGAATGTAGCTAAGGATGTAACTAAGCCAGAAAGTACAGCAGAAGTGAAATCTTTAGATAAAAAAGCTACGGAAGTAAAGACAACAAAGGAAAAGAGCTTAAAGAGGACAGATAAGTCTGAGAACAAATTCGTAAGCTTCCTTAAATCAAATATATTTGCTGCTGTTTTGACAGGTGTATACGCAGTACTCACTATTGTACTTTTGGGTTTGATATTGTATATTAATGTGCTTCCGGTGAAGTTTTTTATACCTATTTGCTTTGTTATGTTTGCTCTTTGCGGTATAACATTTTTGACAGCTTTCTCAAAGAAAGCTATATGGTTTGCTAGAATTTTCTCAGTTATTATGACTGTTGTCTGCGGCTTTGGTATTTACTATGCTGTCCATGCCAATGATGCATATGAGGATGCAACAGGCGCTAAGACAAAAAAGGATGTCGTAAATGTTTACGTTATGAAAGCGGACCCTGCTGATGACTTAACATCAGCTGCAGATTATACTTTTGGTATATTAACAGTACTTGATAGAGAGAATACAGATAAGACTATTAATGAAATAGAAAAGAAGCTTGGAAATAAGATAAAGACTGAAAGCTTTGAAGGATATATTCAGCTTGTAGAGGCCCTTTATGAGGGTGATGTAGATGCTGTTATATTAAATACAGCGTACATTCCAAGTATTGAGGAGAATGAACAGTATAAGTCATTCACATCACTTACAAAGATTTTGCTTAAGTCCACACACGAGACAGAAATCACTGTTGACAATACAATTCAGATTGATAAGAGTCCGTTTATTGTGTATTTAAGCGGTATTGATATTGAAGGTGATGTGTCAACAACAAGCCGAAGCGATGTAAATATTTTAGCTGTGGTTAATCCGGAGACACGTCAGGTGTTACTCCTTAACACGCCTAGAGATTACTACGTGCCACTGTCTATTTCAAATGGCAAGAAGGATAAGTTAACTCACGCCGGTATATATGGTATTGATGTATCAATGAACACACTTGGTATGTTGTACCAGGTTCGAGTAGACTATTTCTTTAGAATAAACTTTACAGGCTTTATAGATATAGTTGATGCTTTAGATGGTATAAATGTGTATTCAGCCTATGATTTTAAATCAACACATTGGGATTATCCATACAAAAAGGGATACAATCAGCTTAATGGAGAGGAAGCATTAGCGTTCGTTAGAGAGCGTTACGCATTTAAGGATGGCGACAACCAGAGAGGCAAGAATCAGATTGAAGCCATAAAGGCTATTGCCAATGAGATGATGTCACCGGCTATTTTAAATAACTTCTCCGGACTGATGGAAAGTATTTCATCTAGCTTCCAGACAAGTATGTCATCTTCACAGATTTCGTCTCTTGTGAGAATGCAGCTTGCTGAGGGCGGTTCATGGGAGATATATAACTTCTCTGTAGCAGGTGATGATGCAAAGAAACCGGTTTATTCACTTTCTCAGGAGGTATATGTTACAATACCTTATGAGGATGATGTAGAAAATGCTAAGACACTTATAAATATGGTATTAAACGGCCAGTTATTATCAAAAGATATTATTGATGAGATGAACGGTGTTGTACCAGAGGATGAGAAAAATAATGAGACTGATGATGACGAAAAGTCAGATAATGCAGCATAAAAATAGATAAGCCACATAGTAGGAGGAAAACCATGCGACTTAAATACAAGGAAATATATGGACATGAAGGTGTTTGTGACCTAAAGAAGTATAACAATATTATTATATGTACTCACGATAAGGAGTGTGCGGCCACAAGCGTCAAAGGAAGTATGGAGTCCCTTATTGAGTATGTGGTAAGAAGATACGATTTTGATTTATCCAATCTTGTTTGGGTCAATCATGACCTTTGGAGAGTAAAGGATCATTACAGACAAGTAGATTTTGTGTTCGAGGGTGATAAGTGTGACATAAGAGGTAATACACCTATCACTTCCGCACAGCTTAATGATATGATAAGGAAAAGTGGCGACTATATAATGTAGTCGGAGGTAAATATGATAAAGACAACGGTTTTGATACCGTCATATAATCCAGACGTAAAGCTTAGCATGTTTGTTGATGAGCTGATTATGTCTGGGTTTTCTGATATTGTAATAATTGATGATGGAAGTGACTTTGGTATCGATAATGTAAAGAGTACATTTGAATATGTTAAGGCAAAGCCTGAATGTAAAGTGATTCATCACGGTTCAAACCTTGGAAAGGGTATGGCACTTAAAACTGGCTTCAAATATTGTCTTGTTGAGAGAGCACTAGACACACTTGTTATCACTGCTGATGATGATGGTGACTACACTGTGGAGCAGATAAATGAATGTCTAAGTACCTATGAGGAGACAGTGCCGGACAATGAGCTTTGGCCGATTATGATTGCATCAAGAGATTTCAAGGAATCTGCATATGCCAAGAGAAAACGTGTTACAAATGCGGTTGCGGGCTTTTGTATGAAGTATCTATGTGGTGTAAATGTGACAGATGTGCAGACCGGATTAAGACTTATTCCACACTGCTATCTTAAGCAGATTATTAAGATGCCGGGAACCGGGTTTGAGTATGAGATAAATCAGCTTGTGGAGATGAAGTATCAGAAAATAAGCTACTTTGAGCATATGATTTCTATGGAGGAAATTGTCAAAGCCAGGTATGCCAGATATAATCCGGTATGGGATGTTATAAAGCTTTTAGGTGTTATGTTAAAATATGCTGTAAGCTCCTTATCAGCTACAGCTATAGACCTTGTAGCCTTTTATCTTTTGTTGTTGCCGTTAAGTGGCAATATGATAAATATGGACAAGGAATTTGGTATGCTTATTGCAACAATTGTTGCCAGAATTATTTCGTCCACATTTAACTGTATTGTTAACAAAAAAACTGTATTCCAGTCAGACGCGCCCATGCGGAGTGTAATTGTTAAATTCTACATATTCAGTTTATTTAGGGCTGGTTTGTCATATGGAATGGTTTTAGGGATATCATATATCTTAGGCAGCTATGCCGACACAGCAACAGTAGTTGTGAAGATGTTAGTCGATTTAGTATTGTTTTTTGCAGGCTATGAGGTCCAGAAAAAATGGATTTTTAGTGAAAAATAGGAGGATTAAATATGGGTAGGAGAGATGACGGGGAGCTTGACCTGTCCCTGTTTAATAATGTTAAAGACTTGTCAGAAAAAAGGCAGTTCGATAGAAGACAATCCGATAGAAGACAGTCAGATAGAAGGCAGTCCGATAGAAGAAAAACAAACAGTTCACGCAGAAGGGACAGCGCAAGATATATAGATGATGCAAAGTCATCACGTAAAAATGTAAGAAAGAAAAAGAAGGGAAAGGCATTTAAAGTACTTTTGACATTTCTTATATTTATTCTGATTCTTGTAGGTGGAACAGTGGCGGCCATTAGATTTGTGCCGGGTGCAAAGGAATATTTATTGTCCAGCTGTGCAGCGCCTCTTTTAAAATGTGTGTTGTCAGAGGATACCTACAACAATATTTTTGATGAGGACTTCGATAAGGATGACATTATTGTAAACGAAGGTGTCAATAAGGAGAAGTTTACCGGATACTACACCATCGCGCTTTTTGGAATTGATTCAAGAGATGGAAGCATGGATGCTGGTGTGAATTCAGATTCTATTATTATTGCAAGTATAAATCAGGATACAGGACATGTGGTTTTAAGCTCTGTTTATAGGGATACATGGCTTAATATTCCTGATAAAGATGGTGATTTTGATGAGGATAATTTTAGAAAGATAAATAGCGCATATTGTTCTGGTGGTGTCTCAAGCGCCATAAATACAATGAACACTAATTTTGACCTGAATATATCAGATTATGTGACAATAAATTTTGCAGGTCTTGCGACTATTATTGATATGCTTGGCGGTATTGATTTAAATATCACAGAGGCAGAGATGGATAATCTAAACGATTATCTTGATGAGACAAAAGAAATAACAGGTATGGATGCAGATTATGTTACAGAGTATGGTAATGTGCATTTAAATGGAGTGCAGGCAACAGTATACTGTCGTATCCGCTATAGTGCCTTCTATGATGAGGAAGGAAACAGATATGTGGACGATATGGGCAGAACAGCCAGACAGAGATATGTTTTAAGCCTTATGATTGAAAAGGCTAAGAATGCCGGTGTTTCAAAACTTTTAGACATTGCTGAGACTATTTTTAGCGGCAGGGAAGATATCATAAGGACAAGCATCCCGTATGATGACATGATGGAGATGATTCCTGCATTTATAGATTTTGAGCTGGGAGAGGCAAAAGGATTTCCATTCACATATGCTTATCCTGACAAATCGCTTACAAATGGTGAATCAGCGGTGGCAGTAGGCGGACTTTCATATAACGTTGGTCTCCTTCATGATTTCCTTTATGGAGATAAGGAATATACTCCGTCAAACAGAGTACAATGGATAGATAGAAAGCTTTATGAGCTCATAGGTGTGGAGGATATGACTGTAAAGAATGATAATTAAATTTGTTTAAAAAATTATCACTTTTGAAACACAGTTTCTACACAAACTGCTGATAAATTATAGCTATAACAAATGTAGGAGGTTTGAGATGGACAATTTTAATGAAAATTCAAATACAACAATAGAGCATCAGTGGAAGCCTTTTGATGCAGAGTCGTCTTTAGAAAAGAGCGAATCAAAAAAGGAAAAAAATGAAAAGAAGAAAAAGTCTAAGAAGGAAATAAAGAGTCTTACTTTTGGACAGCTTTTTGTAACATGTGTAGCATTCTTGCTGACTACAGTTCTTCTTAATGCTTCAATAGTATATGTTTTCTATAATGACATTAATGAAAATTATGTAAGCAAGGAGCAGTATCTTAAGGAGAATATAAAGACGACTGCAGATAATATTCATACTATTGTTACTGAAACCGGTGGAAGCCTCACTGTTTCGCAGGTGGCAGAGGCGGTTATGCCTTCGGTTGTAGCTATTACAAGTACTTCTATTATTGAGTCTAGTATGAATCCTTTTTATGGATACGGCGGCTCATATCAGATACAGGGTGCCGGCTCAGGTATTATTGTAGGCATGAATGACACAGAGCTTTTACTTGTCACTAACAATCATGTCGTAGAGGGAACAACTTCGCTTTCAGTTCAGTTTACAAATGATGTATCTGTTGATGAGGCTTATGTAAAGGGTACTAGAGCTGACAATGATATTGCAGTTGTAGCTATTCCGTTAGACGCTATTGATGATAATACTTTAAGTTATATTAGTATAGCAACTCTTGGTGATTCAGATACTATGAAGGTTGGAGATGGTGTTATCGCTATCGGAAATGCTCTTGGCTACGGACAGTCACTTACAGTGGGATATTTAAGTGCCAAGGACAGAGAAATCACTACTGATAATACAACTCTTACTGTTATCCAGACAGATGCGGCTATAAATGGTGGTAACTCAGGTGGAGCACTTCTTAATATGAGTGGCGAGGTTATCGGTATCAACGTGGCTAAGTCATCGGCTTCAAGTTCATCAGAGGCAAGTGTCGAGGGTATGGGTTATGCTATTCCAATCTCACAGGCTAAGGATATTATTGAGGAGCTTTCAAACAGAGAGACACGTTATCCAGTAGCTGAGGAGGACAAAGGATATTTAGGCGTAAAGGTAATGACATCTGATGCCACAGATTATGAGCAGTATAATATTCCTGCAGGTGCTTATATTAGAGAGGTTGTTGCAGGTGGTCCGGCTGAAAAAGCAGGTCTTATGGTTGGAGATGTTATTGTAGCAGTAGATGGTCAGACAGTATCGTCAGCCGACGAGCTTGTGAAAGTACTGGGCACATATGAGGCTGGAGAGACAGTCACATTGACAGTTCGTGTTCGCAGCTCAAGAGATTATGAGAAAAAAGAGATACAGGTAACCTTAGACGGTGCAGATAAAGTATCATAAAAAGTAATATTTATACAGAAATACAATACGGGGCTGTACATAAAGTACAGCCCCGTATAATGTATGTTTACTCTGTTGTTTGTTTTACGGCTGGTATGCTTCTCATTTCTATTATTGGTGCGCCTGTTCCGTTGATGTAATCACCGGTAATGGTTACGCGTCCAATGTTGTCATCCTTAGGGATTTCGTACATTATATCAAGCATAAAATCTTCAAGTATGGCACGTAGGGCACGGGCACCTGTCTTTCGCTCCATAGCCTTCTTGGCAATGGCTTCTATAGCTGTATCGTCAAAGATAAGCTCTACTTCATCAATTTCCAGAAGCTTTTTGTACTGTTTAAGGATGGCATTTTTCGGCTGTGTGAGAATTGACTGAAGCATTTCCTCATCAAGCTTATCCATAGTACATATGATAGGCATACGACCGAGGAATTCAGGAATCATACCGAAGTTGCGGATATCCTCCACATTGACCTTTCTTAAGATGTTTTCTTCCTTGTCAAAGCGGTCACGCAAATCAGCATGGAAGCCAATAGAAGACTGCTTATTTAAACGTTCCTTTATGATGCGGTCCAAATCAGGGAAAGCACCACCACAGATGAACAAAATATTCTTAGTATTAATAGTTGTGAGAGGAACCATGGCATTCTTGCTGTTAGCACCTACAGGGACTTCAACCTGGCTGCCTTCAAGAAGCTTTAAGAGGCCCTGCTGTACCGACTCGCCACTGACATCTCTGTGGTTTGTCTCTTTTTTCTTTGCAATCTTATCAATTTCGTCTATAAATACAATTCCTGTTTCAGCTCTATCTACATCATCATCAGCTGCAGCAATAAGCTTTGAGAGAACACTCTCAATATCATCACCTATGTAGCCTGCTTCTGTGAGAGAAGTGGCGTCAGCTATAGCCAAAGGTACATCAAGAAGCTTAGCTAAGGTCTTTACAAGATAAGTTTTACCACAACCTGTAGGTCCAATCATAAGTACATTTGACTTTTCGATTTCGATATCATCAGCCAAAGGAGAACCGATTCTCTTGTAATGGTTGTAAACAGCTACAGATATAATCTTTTTAGCCTGTTCCTGACCTACAACATACTGGTCAAGCTGTTCCTTGATTTTGTGTGGTGCAGGAATATTTTTTAAATCAATGGCAGGCTTTGAAGCTTTGTCCTTAGAACGCTTCTTAAGCTTAGGCTGTGGACGGCCAAAACCTGCAAGGTCAGAAAGGTTTATAAAGCTTACATTAGGGTAAGGTCCCTTCTTCGTATTCTGCTTGTTTTCATCCTTCTTTTCTTCCTTGTTTTCACCCTTCTCGATTACAACACCATCTACTGTTTCGGTAGATTCCTTTGTATTATCTTTTTTGTCAGAGCTATCAGAAGAGCTGTCAGAAGTGGCTTCTGCAAAGTCCTCTTCCTCAACAGGAGTGATTTCTTCCTCTGTATGATTCATATGAGGATTCATCCCTGCCATAAAAGGATTTCCAAAGAACATAGAAGGGTCTATATTCATACCCATATCCATGCCACCAAAACCAGAGTTGTTTATAGTATCAAATGCCTTTTGCATACAATCTGGACAAACCTGAAGATTGCCGGGCATTGATATCATTTTTCCTGCTCTCGATTCAGGGCGACGGCATATATAACATATCTTTTCGTATTCATCATTGTCATGTGTATTAGACATAAAATTCTCTCCTAACTTAAGCTGGATATATGAATTCCCAGCATTAATATGTGCTAAAAATAGCCTTTTTCATACTATCAATCATTTAGCTGTTTGTCAATTTTTTGCGGCTATTTTTAAGTGAAACTTTTGTGACCAAGTGGCACTTGGAGAATAAGATATCATAGAAGAGAAGACTTATGGAGAAATATATGGCTGATTGCAGGTATGTGGCTACATCAGAAGAATATGCAGATTTTATAGTGAATTGGACTGGCAGTAATGAAGAAGCTGTAAATAATTTTGATGTGGATTGTTTTCAGCGTATATCAGGCATATATGGAACCATATTTAGGCCTTTACGGGATGTTAGGGCACTTAGCCTAAGGAATTATCGCTTTAATGAAATACCGGCGTTATACGGCCTTATGGAGCGTGATATAAGGGTTAGGAGTTCTAATTTGCAGTCAGCATTAGATGTGTCAGGGATAATAAGCCTCCAAAGGCAGCCTACATTACAGTTAAAAGGTCAGGGATGTATTATGGCTTTTATCGATACGGGCATAAATATAGATGATGATGAATTTAGATTTGGCAACGGAGATACCAGGATTTTAAGGCTGTGGGATATGACCGATGAGACCGGAACGCCACCTGAGGGAATAGTCTTTGGTAGTGAGTATAATACAGAAGATATAAATAATATTCTTAAAGAAAATGGAAGACCAGGGCGAGATGAGATAGGCCATGGTAATTATCTGGCAAGAATTGGTGCAGGGAAAAGTGGTGCGGTGCCGGAGTGTCAGATTGTAGTGGTTAAGCTAAAGCCTGCAAAGGCCTACCTTAGGGAGTATTATCATATAGAGAGTGATGCTGTAGCTTATCAGGAAAACGATATTATGCTGGCAGTTAACTATGTGAGAAGTGTGGCGCAGGAATATAAAATGCCGGTGTCACTATGTTTAGCACTAGGCACTAATGGGAGAAGTCATGATGGCCGTTCGGCCCTTAGCTTTATTTTAGACACATTTGTGTCTGATACAGGGGCAGTCATATCAGTAGCTGGAGGGGACGAAGGAAATAAACAGCTTCATAGCTCAGGAAATATTGATATAGATAATGAGCCTGTTAATGTAGAGCTGCGGGTGGCAGAGGGACAGGATGGTTTGATGATTAATATATGGGGTGATGAAGCAGAGGTATTGTCCGTGGGGCTTATATCACCTACAGGGGAGGTTGTTCCGAGGATTCCTGTTCGCGTAGGCAAATCCGAGACATATAATCTGGTTTTTGACAGAACAACTGTTGTCATAGAATATGATTTGGTGGAAGGTGATTCGGGGGATGAGCTTATTCTTATTAACCTTATGAATCCAACAGCAGGTGTCTGGACAATACAGATATATGGGGAAAATATACTTACAGGGAGATACAATGTATATCTGCCTATCAGCCAGTTTTTGAAGGACGAAACTTATTTTTTAAGCCCTGATCCTGAGATTACATTGACAGATCCTGCCTATGCAAGATATGCTATAACATCTGTGGGATTTGAACCTGATGATGGCGCATTATATCTCGAAAATGGAAGAGGTTTTGCCAGAGATAATGCCATAAAACCGGATATAGCCACCACGTTATCTGTTGCCATAACAGCAGGTGCGTCATGTCAGTTTTTAAACTGGGGTATTGTCAATGGTAATGACACACAGCTTAGAAGCTCAGATATTAAGAGTTATCTCATACGTGGTGCCATTAGGCGTGGCAATATCACATATCCAAGCAGGGAATGGGGATTTGGAAGCTTAGATGTATACAGGTCATTTGAGAGGCTTAGAGGGCAGTAAATTTACTTAAAATTCATTGATTTTTACATGTGCCTATTGTAAGATTTAGATAGAATAAATAAATGGGCGAGGTAAGTATGGCTTCAAAATTTTATGCAGTAAAAGTTGGAAAAACTATTGGAATTTATAATACATGGGATGATTGCAAGGTGCAGGTAGACGGCTACCCGGGGGCTCAGTATAAGAGCTTTAAAACTGCCGCTGAGGCAGCAGAATATCTTGGGTGGGGCGTAGGAAGTTCTTCTTTAAGTGTTGCTGACAGTAAAGGAGATGACAATATGTCCATAGAAGCTTCTGAAATAACTGTTCCAGATGATACAGCTTACGTAGATGGCAGCTACAATATTGCTACAGGTGAATTCTCATACGGTGTGGTGATGTTTCATAATGGCAGAGAGCTTCATTTTAATAAAAGCTTTGATGATCAGTCGCTTGCAGAGATGAGAAATGTCGCAGGAGAGATAAAAGGTGCTGAGGCTGCTATGGCATATGCATATGAAAATGGTATGAAAAAGCTGACCATTTATCACGATTACGAGGGTATATCAAAGTGGCCACTTAGGCAGTGGAAGGCAAATAAGGAGGGAACACAGAGCTACCAGGCTTTTTATGATAATATTTCAAAAAATGTAGATATTACTTTTGTGAAGGTTAAAGGACATTCTGGTGATAAGTACAATGATTTGGCGGACAAGCTTGCCAAGGAGGCTCTTGGAATTTAGGCTGAAATATCTAAAAAAAGACATATTACAAAACTGAAATAATATAATATAGTAACTACTTTGTACCTTGGAGATGCAGATGTTTAATGATATGAGAGATGTGGCAAAAAAGTTACTCCACACAAAGTTATTTTGGGCGGTAGCGGTGGCTTTCGCCTTTTTGTATGGCATGTTTTGTGTGGGAAGAGACAATACTAAGCCATCTAATGCTTTAGTGTATGGAAAGGAGCTGCCAATCTATTGCGTCGACACGGAAGAAAAGATTGTTGCATTGTCCTTTGATGCAGCTTGGGGCAATGAAGATACTAAAGAGATATTGTCTATCTTAGAAAAGAATGATGTAAAGGTGACCTTCTTTATGACAGGAGGCTGGGTTGAAAGGTATCCCGATGATGTAAAGGCCATTGCAGCAGCAGGTCATGAGTTGGGCAATCACAGTCAAAGCCATAAGAATATGAGCCAGTTGACAGCAGAGGAGTGTAAAGAGGAATTGCTGGCTGTACATAACAAGGTTAAAGAACTGACAGGAGTGGAGATGAAGGTTTTTAGGCCTCCTTATGGTGATTATGATGATGTTGTTATAAATACCACTTATGAATGTGGCTATTATCCAATACAGTGGTCGATTGACAGCTTGGATTGGAAGAATTATGGTATCGACAACATAGTAGACACTGTTGTTAATCATAAGGCATTGGATAATGGTGCAATTATATTAATGCATAATGGAGCCAAGTATACAGCTAAGGCACTGCAAAGTATTATTGATGGATTGAAGGAAAAGGGATACAAGTTTGTTACAATGTCTGAGATTATCATAAAAGAGAATTATAGTATTGACCATACTGGAAAACAGATTGCCAACTAAGTAAAATAAACCCGCAGGTTTTGTTGCCTGCGGGTTTTTATGTTTATTAACTATATTAAGCTATAGGTTCATTTGAACCCTGACCATTCTCAGAAGATGATTCCTCAGAAGAAGGCTCCTCGGAAGAAGGCTCCTCAGAAGAAGGTTCTTCGGAAGAAGACTCCTCAGAAGAAGGTTCCTCAGTTGAAGGCTCATCAGTTGAAGGCTCGTCAGTTGAAGGCTCATCAGTTGAAGGCTCGTCAGTTGAAGGCTCGTCAGTTGAAGGCTCGTCAGTTGAAGGCTCATCAGTTGAAGGCTCGTCAGTTGAAGGCTCATCAGTTGAAGGCTCATCAGTTGAAGGTTCATCTGTTATAGGCTCATCTGACTGAACTTCTACGGTGATTGTAAGCTCTGCGTGGCTGCCAATAGCATCAGTAACACTTACAACAATGTCACTGTATATACCAGGCTTATCAAGGTTTAAGTCACCAGTAAATTTAATCTTATCTGTAATATCATTTCCACATGTATCTTTTGCAGAGAAATGAATTCTAATATCTTCAATTGTAGCACCCTCAGTAACAACTACATACTTTGATGCAGGGTGTGTGATGCTTGCATAGAAAAGTTTCCATGGGTTAGCCGGATCCGGATCAGTTGGGTCCCATCCCTTATATGGGCTGTTAGCTGGAATCTTTATTGTGTCAGGCTTTCCAAGTGGACCAGGATTTGCTGCATCATCATAAATCTCAACCAATGTGCCTCTTGGACAATTGTCTATAAGCCACTTAGCATCAGCAACTGTCATACGAACACAGCCAAGTGATGCAGATGTACCAAGCTTGTTATATTCCTCCCATTCCAAATCGTCCTTTCTCTGTGTAAAGTATGGAACAGAGTGGAAAAGAATAGAACCTTGAATTCTATATGCATACTGAGCGAAGGTATCGTCAACCATCATACGCCAATCGTAATGCATCTTTGTCTGAAATGATCCTGATGGAGTGTCACCAAGATTCTTACCACATGAAACAGTAATAGCCTTAATTGGCTCAGTGAAGTTTCCAAAAGAATCTTTCTTGTATACTGTCAAGCAGTTTGCAGCTCTGTTAACCATAATCTTGTATGGAAGAGTATATGGGTCAACAGGTGGCTCTGTTGTTGGCTCCTCTGTAGTATCCTTTTCAGAACCAGCTGAGTCTTCTGTTCCATCATATGAAGGAACTGTTATATCAGTATTCTGATTACCTGTGTTTCCGCTATTCTCTGTCGAACCAGTTGAATTGTCGGCAATATTTATTGTTGTGTCCTCACCAGAAGGCTCTGTGGAATTTGCGTTTGTAGAAACGTCTCCACCAGGTGTTCCGCTGATAGCTACAGCTATTACAGTGAACACTAAAAAGATTGCCATGGTAACCGAACCAGTTACTGAAACCAGCACTTTATTGTGCAGGATAAAATCTTTTAATGCTTTCATAAATTACTCCTTTTTTCTAGTGTTTATACTCCCTTTTAAAATATGTTAAGCATTGTCTATTTTATCTTTTTATGGAGATAAATGCAAGCCTAAAAACAAATAATATTATACAAATTTTGGAATATATTATATACTAATATTAGCAAAATGCTGGTGGTTTAAAAGTAACCACTATATCTTGTACAATGAAAGGAATGGAAGACATATGACATTAGAAAATTTCTCAAATGCATTTGATAAAATTGGAAAACAGTGGATGTTAATCACTGCTTCTAAGGGCGATAAGGTTAACGCTATGACAGCCTCTTGGGGCGGAGTTGGCGTTATGTGGGGCAAGAATGTTGCATATATTTTTGTACGTGAAAGCCGTTATACAAAGGAATTCTTAGATAATAATGATACGCTGTCCTTGGCATTTTTCTCTGAAGAATATCGCAAGATGCTTGGCTATATGGGCAAAGTATCAGGTCGTGATGAAGATAAGATTGCAGGTGCAAACCTGACAGTCACTTTTAAGGATGGAATACCGGTTTTTGAAGAGGCATCAGAAACTCTTCTTTGCAGAAAAATGTATGCAGGGCCAATATCACCTGAACATTTTATAGATGAAGAAATAGACTCAAAGTGGTATGAGAGCAAGGATTATCATACAATGTATATTGTTGAGATTCTTGATGTAATGTAATAGAGTATATAAAATGCGCCCAGGTATAGGGCGCATTTTTGAGGATAAAAAAGTAAATATATCTTATAATTCTTCGTAAAATTGCTGGGTGTCTGTAAGTTCTTTTGTGAGATAGGCACCTTTGTTTTCTAAAGCTTTAAATCGCAATCCGATCTCGCGAACCTTCTTTTGTCTATCGCGCTCAAATTTATTCATTGCTTCAACGAAAATAGGCTGGCCTGACACTTTTTCGCGGATAGGTTTAGCGAAAGGACAATATGTAGCTAACATACGTCGTGCAACCTTATTTAATCGAATTGCACCGGTTGATTCAAACTTCATCCAGACAATGTAGTCGTATACAAAAACTTCTCTGGTGTTGTTACGACAGCGGGTGATTTGAGCCTTCAAAAGCTCCTTCTTCTCAGAAGAAAGTTCTTTGTTTCTTCTGTAGAATTGTACATAATCGCTGTATTCAGAAGTAAGTGAAGGAACTGCAATATTATTCCAGGCAGTACCCTGAAGAGTTTTGCAAAGCTCCCAATGATACTTGCCAAAGATTCCAAGGAGTGTATCCTCTAACTTACCCGAATAAAGGGCTGGTAGGAATATACGACCTTCGGAATTGCTTCGCTTACCTGATATTTCCTGCCACATAATACCATTTACACCTGCTACAGGGAATAGAATGATATTAGGGAAGATTTCCTTTTGAATGGCTTCTTTTTCTATTTTCTTTTCTCTGTTTTCATAGAGCATTTCGCGGTAGAAGATGCTGTAATCAACCTCTAACAGCTTTGAAATCTGGTTGTTAATTGTCTCAGTTGTTAAAATCATACTCTCCATATTATGCTCGAAATTATCCATGTGAAGCATAGGGAAGAATGAAAGTAAATTACCATTTAACAGACGACAATTATATTTAAGCATATTCTGAATCTCATAGCGCACTTTTAGCTCATTGTCAGTCAAAAGCTTTCTCTCGGCATCAGCAGAGAGTGCTTCATTTTTCTTTCTGTCACGGACATAGTCCACATATTCCATATCGAATTCATTTTTAGAAGGAATCTCCTGACCATTATAAATTCGCATAAGCCAATCCTTCATGCGGTAAATTTTGCATGGGGCAGAAGGAACTAAATCTGGAATATTACATAAAATACGTAGTTGGTCATCTGTAAAAAGTCTCTCGTCAATAAATCCGTAGTTTAGGAAAAGCTCTACTAATGGATGAGAAGAGCCGGATTTTGCATAATGTATAAACACTTCTTCGTACAATTCATAATATGCAACAGTAAGGACCTTTCTGAATCGTCTTACATCATCTTCACGTGATTCTTTGTCGGTAAGAGCTATAAAACGTTCAATATAGTCGTTAAATTCATCATATCTGTCAGACATCTCGGCAAATTCACAGAGACGCTTCAATGTGGCTGATAAATCCATAGAATATCCTAAGCCGGATGAAGATTCGTCATCATCAAATGCTGAGGCATAAATATCGTCGTCATCAAAAGAGTCAGCATAAATGTCATCATCATTATTAGGAGTAACAATATCATCGATATTATCAACGTTATCAAGATAATCGTCATCATCACTATCGGCAGTTGTCATAAAGAAAAAGTCTACTCTGTTGTAGTCGATGTTAAGTGAAATGCCGGTCTCTTTGTGAATTTTATCATCGTACATAGTTATAGAGGACTTCATATCTTCCAAAAGCTTATGTACTTCACCAGATGTATCTGATTTACTAAGGGTAGAAGCGTAGGCAAAAAGACATTTGTCGCTTCTGCTTGTAAAAAGAGATACCATACTTCTTAAATAAAATACCATATCATCATATGCCGTAAAGATATCATTGATAAGAGATATCTGGATTTTTAAGAATTTGGCTCCGTTTGCTTTGTATATAGCGGCAGCCTTTTGCACATCAGGAATGTTGTTGATGATTTCATAATTTTTTGCAAAAGACTGACTGGCAAAGCTATAGTGAGAAGCATGGTGTGGTGCCATAAAGTCAGCCGGTGTCTCAGATAAATTAGTGCAGCACTTAATATAACGATTGAGGGAGGTAATAGTTACATTATAGAATTCCTCAGTAATGTTATATAAGGTTGTGTACATTTTATTTAAATCTTTGATAAAGTCACACAGCTGTGGTGCAACAATATCGTGAACTGATGGATTACCAGTAAGGTACTGAACAAAATCAGATGGAGAATTTGCAACAATAGCAAAAATCTCAGAGCCTTCTTCAGCATAATAGTCCCCTGAGTAAAAGCCATCATATAAATCAAAGTGACCGATGAATTTGCCCTGGGAAAAGGTCTTGCTACCTGCGGAAGTTTCCTTTGTAACAGAGCCTTTTTTTATGTAGCAGATAGTTTCAACGTTGTCACCAGCTTCATATATTAGGGTTCTCTTGTCTAGTTTTTTAATTTTGCCTGGTGTTATGCTCATAGATTATGCCTCTTTTCATTGTTCTTGATATATACTGTAATCACGTTCTAAAAGTTCATTACAGATTAACTGTCTAAGATGATTCTTTTCGATGTTTTTATATAGTTTGTCGCCAAGTTCTTTCTTGTTATATTTTGAAACACCACCAAGCTTATTATCTTTTACAAGATGAATAAGCTCATTTCGCCATAATATTTTTAATTGGTTTTTAATGCGACATTTTGGGTTTGGTGCAGCCTCACGAAGAAGTGTAAGAGTTTTTGCACCATCATCACTCATTGTAACAGAATAAATCCCCCAGTAGTCAGGGAGAATCTCAGAGAGAGTATCCTGTTTTTCAACAAAGTGCTGTCCTATGACAAGATAATTCTTGTCACAGAATCTATTGTAGTCCTTAACCTGCCTAGCCAGACGGTCAAGATTATCTTTATCACTTTTGAATTCTATTCCAATCATTTCATTCTCTGTTACCATAAATGCATCTGTTCTGGTCTTGCCTATGCAAAATTCCTCGAAGATGCGTAATTTAGAAGAAGAATCTTCATAGTGGCTAAAGAGAATGTCTCGCATATCAGAGTCCTTAAGCTTTAAGGAACTTTTCATTGGAATTATTCATCCCATCCAGGATTGAAGTCCTCAAATACAAAGTTGAGAATAGGAGATAAGCCGATAAACTCACATCCATAGTAGTTAGAGCTATCTTCTGTAGTTTCTGTACGTACAATCTGAACTACAGTATAAAGGCTTGAATCCTTGTTTCCTAATGTTATTTTAGCATTAAAGTAGTATCCAACAGGGAGAACAGCCTCTGTCTCAAAGCCGATACCACGCTTAGATATATTTGTAACTCTGATAGGCGCATCAATATTTTCAATCATAACATTGTCCTGACGGAAGATATTAGATATCTTAAGTGCCATATCTACATTGATTCTCTTACTTTTTCTTTTTTCGTTCATAACAATTCTCCAATCTGTGAAATTTAATAAAAAAACGTATTACATTAGTATCAATATTATACAAGATTACCATATATTTTTCAACTACATTATTTGACATAGATTTAATGGAGATTTAAAAAATATAGTACAATTTTTTTCTATGTTTGGGTGTGTTGATAATGATTAAAGTTGCATAAACACAAATAAAGGAGAATAAGTATGTACGATAGATATCAAAGTCCTCTTTCTGAAAGATATGCAAGTAAAGAAATGCAGTATATTTTTTCGCCTGATATGAAGTTTAAAACATGGAGAAGGCTGTGGATTGCCTTGGCAGAGACTGAAAAAGAGCTGGGACTAGACATAACAGATGAACAAATTAGTGAGATGAAAAAATATGCAGATGATATTAATTATGATGTGGCGAAAGAGCGTGAGAAGCTGGTCCGTCATGATGTTATGGCACATGTCTATGCGTACGGTGTTCAGTGTCCAAAGGCAAAGGGGATTATTCACTTAGGTGCTACAAGCTGTTATGTAGGTGACAATACTGATGTGATTATTATGACAGAGGCCCTAAAGCTTGTTAGAAAAAAGCTTATAAATGTTATGGCTAAGCTTGCGTACTTTGCTGCTAAATACAAGGCACAGCCCACATTGGCATTTACACATTTTCAACCGGCACAGCCAACTACAGTTGGTAAGCGTGCTACGCTTTGGCTTATGGAATTGAAAATGGACCTTGAGGATTTAGATTATGTTATAGATGGCATGATGCTTTTGGGCTCAAAGGGAACAACAGGGACTCAGGCCAGTTTTAAAGAATTGTTTGATAATGATTCTGAAAAAATACGGAAAATAGACTCTTTGATTGCTAAAAAAATGGGGTTTGAAAAGTGTTTTCCTGTGTCGGGACAGACATATTCAAGAAAGCTTGATACTAAGGTGGCTAATGTGCTTTCGGGTATTGCTGCCAGCGCTCATAAGTTTTCTAATGATATTCGCCTTCTGCAGCATTTAAAGGAGATAGAGGAACCCTTTGAGAAAAATCAGATTGGCTCATCTGCTATGGCTTATAAGAGAAATCCTATGAGAAGTGAGAGGATCGCTTCTCTTTCCAGATATGTGATGATTGAAGCACTTAATCCGGCCATCACATCTGCTTCACAGTGGTTTGAGAGAACACTTGATGATTCAGCAAATAAGCGCCTGTCTATTCCTGAGGCATTTTTGGCAGTGGATGGCATATTGGACCTTTATCTGAATATTGTAGATGGCCTGGTTGTGTATCCAAAGGTTATAGAAAAGAGACTTTTAAGCGAGCTTCCTTTTATGGCGACAGAAAATATAATGATGGATGCAGTAAAGGCCGGTGGTGATAGACAGGAGCTTCATGAAAAGCTTCGTACCCTTTCAATGGAAGCAGGCAAAAATGTAAAAGAGAAGGGATTAGATAATAATCTTTTAGAACTTATTGAGGCAGATAAAGCTTTTCCTATGTCAATTGGAGATTTAAAGGAGTGTATGAATCCTATAAATTATGTTGGACGTTCTGTGGAGCAGGTAGATGAGTTTCTAACAGAGGTTATTAATCCTGTTCTTGATGAAAATAAAGATGTAATAGGAATGATGGCAGAGATAAGCGTATGATTTGCCAAAAGAAATGGAGAAGAACTGTTGATTCTTCTCCATTTTCAATATATTTTTGAATATTCTCTAATATTTAATATGTTTTGTGCAGTAGTTTACTGATTTGCATGGGCTAATTCATTGATAACTGTTGTTAATTCCTTAAGAGAATCTTTGATTGAACGGTTGATTTCACCGGAATTTGCGGCTAAGTCACCAACCTTGCCGGCAACTATAGCGAAACCTCTTCCGGCATCACCAGCTCTGGCGGCCTCTATAGAAGCGTTAAGTGCAAGGATTTTCTGATTGTTTTCAATCTTATCTAAATCCTTAGATTTGTTGTTGATATCTTCAATACAGCGAACAGCAGTATCAATATTATTTGTAACGGTATTTACAACGTTGGAATTGGCTGATTTAACGTACTCAAAGTTAACAAGCATATTAACTATATCGCCAAGGAGTTTGGCTGATGCTCTGATACTCTCCTCAGATTTTACAGGAATCTGACGTAAAGCTGCAATATATTCATCTGGATCTACGCCGAATTCAGCGGCTAACTCACGGAATTTGTCCTCGTCGGGCTCTTCAGGGAGAACCTGGCCACCGATAATCTTGCCAAGGTATGTATCTCCAACCATAATGTCCACAGAGAAGTCCATAAGACCTGCATGGCAGAAGTAAGTGCCGGTACATTCATTGTCACATTTTACACAGCGACGAGCACCTTCCGCAGAGCCTCTGGTATACTTCATACAAAAATCTGTAAAGCCTATTTCGCTGGAAATGTACTGACCTTCATTATCTACGGCGATAGTCGCAAGACCAGTGGCCTTAGACCAATCCTTCATAATGTTTTCCAGTAAATCCAAGTTAAAAAAATCACGTAAATGCATATAAAAACCTCCTTTAGGAATAAAATATTTGATTGTAAATCACACGACTTAACTATTGATAAAATTATATCATAATCTCATATGTAATACAATTGATATATGATTATTTTTGTAAAAAGTCTACCTTGATATTTTATAGGAAGTAAATTATACTAAAACCAGTTAATTCGTGATTTTTGACTTTTGAGGAGGCAGTTTATGGCAGCTGGAATGGATAAGGAAAATAAAGCTAAGGTTGATGAAAGAGATTTAAAGATAGAGAGGTTGCAAAAAGAGCTGAAGTTTGCAAAAAACCAGATGGTAGCAGCTCTTTCTATGTATGATGAGGCAAGGCATGAGGCGGATTTGGCTGTTAAGGCTAAGGGTGAATTTATGTCAAAGCTTAGTCATGAGTTTAGAACGCCTATGAATGCTTTAATGGGATATTCAGATTTGCTCATAAAAAGAGAGGGCGATGAAGCTACAAAAAGATATGCGTCTGGCGTAAAAAGCGCCACAAATCGCCTTTTAAATCTATTTAATGACTTGATAGAGGTTTCAAGAATTGAGTCTGGTATAACGTTTTCAGAATGTGAAGAGTATGATTCCGGTGTGCTTATCGATACTATTATGGACAGTATTTCTAATGAGGTGTCTGAAAAGGGACTTCTTATGAAGCTTAATTTCGATGAGCATTTGCCAAGTAAAATGTATGGAGATTTCTTCCATTTGAGACAGATAATCTGTAACCTGCTTGATAATGCCGTAAAGTATACGGATAAAGGATATATTAGCCTTGATATATCAGGACAGTGGGGTGATAAACGCCCGGAAAATGGAAGGCGAATGATACAGCTTGCATTTAAAGTTAAGGATACAGGTGCAGGAATTCGTAAAAAGGATATAGATAAATTATTTACAGTGTTTGAGCAGTTTAACAGCAAGAATCCATACGCAAATCAAGGAGTCGGAGTTGGACTTACTGTTGCTAAATATTATTCAAACAAGATGCACGGTGATATATCCTTTGAAAGTAAATATGGTGAGGGCTCTGAGTTTACATGTACAGTCATTCAGGAGGCTGTAGATGAGACACCGTTGGGAGAGACTTATACATATGATGGACATAGCAGACGACAGATTGTGTTTACGGCAGAGACGGCAAGAATATTAGTAGTTGATGATTCACAGGTTAATTTAAATGTTGCTAAGGGTCTTCTTGAGGATTTTGGTATCAAGGCGGATATGGCAGATGGCGGTATGGAAGCTATAAGAAAAGTAGGAAGGAAGAACTACGATCTTATATTTATGGATCATATGATGCCGGATATAGATGGCGTAGAGACTATGAAGCGCATAAGAGATAAAGGTAACTGGTGTGAAACTGTGCCGATTATTGCTTTGACGGCTAATGTTACAGATGAGGCAAGGCATTTGTTTAAAATGGAAGGTATGCAGGACTTTCTTGCAAAGCCTATTGAAATTGGTCTCCTCAGAGATATTTTGCTCAAGTGGCTGCCTAAGGAAAAAATTGTATTTAATGATGTCACAGAAGGATATATCAGTGACGAAGAAGTGCGGACAGATGCTGAAAATACAATATTTACAAAAGAAAGATTTGCAAAAGAGGATATAGATTTAGAGCTTGGCCTTTCGTATTTTGGCGGTAACGTCAGTGCATATAAGTCTACCCTTAATGATATAATAAGCGACTCATTAAGACAGCTCGTTCATATGGAAGAATATTATATGCAGATGGATTTGAAGAATTATGCAATTCAGGCACATAGTATAAAAAGTGTGTCGGCAACTATTGGTGCAACAACCTTTTCAGAGCTGGCAAAGGAGCATGAACTTAGAGCAAAGGCAGAGGATAAAGCTTTTATAAAGGAGAATGGTGCGAGCTTTTTGATTAAATATAACGATTTTTTAATGTCTATCAGCACATTGCTTAAGGAGGAAGCAAGCTATTTAGCTTCACGAAAGGATAATGTTCAGTCAGGTGAATCGACCCATACGTCTGACAAAGAGATGATGGATGAGTCTCAGATTAAAGAGATAATTAAAAAATCAATTGCCGCCCTGGAAGATTTTGAGGCTGATGACGCCGCAAAGCTTTTGCAGACAATACAGTCAGAAAGGGTCAAAGTTGACCTTGTTGAGCAAATATATGTCATTCAAGAAAAAATTGATGACTTTGAGTATGACGAGGCGGCTGAAATGTTAAAAAAGCTTCTGTAAATGCCTTTAGATGTTAATTTAATGAGTTGTTTGAAAAAATAAGAAAATTTTTTTGAAAAAGTGTTGACATCTAAAATGTCGTGTGATATACTTCATCAAGTGTTGAGGCGGAAACGCTTACACGACACAAATGCGCGAGTGGCTCAGCGGTGGAGCACCTCCTTGCCAAGGAGGGGGTCGCGGGTTCGATCCCCGTCTCGCGCTCTTTTTTATTATATAGGAAAGTTCTCAAAACTTTCCTATATAAAAAAACGCTCCGCTAAGGATCGCACTGCGGCGGAGATGTAGTTGTTGCTGAAGCAACCCGCCGCAGGCGGAGAATCTCGCTTACGAGATTCTTTCTTATTTCTAGAAGGAAGTCCTTGTTTTCAAGGTCTTCCTTTTTTATTGTATAAAGCTATTCCATTTTTATCGAAAAAAGAGTATACTTATATATATTTTTTGCGAAGGGGTGACCATATGAGCAGGATTAGTGTAAAAGTAAAAGGAATCGTGGAATACAAAGGCAAATATTTGCTTATTCAGAAGTGGTATGATGATAATATTGTAAATCCTTATAAATGGGAATTTATTGACTGTGAGGTTGAAGCCGGTAAAGGCCCTGATGAGACAGTTATAGATAGTGTAGAAACTGGTGTGGGACTGGGTGTCGAGTCGTCAAAGCTGTTTTATACATGGACTTATACAGTTGGAGATATATTTCATATAGGCATAGCATATTTGTGCAAGGTAGATGGTGATATTGTGCTCATGTCTGATGATTATTCTGATTTTGTATGGGTAACACCGGAACAATTTGCAGATTATATAGAAGATACAAATCTTCTTAATGATTTGGAAAAACATCATATAATTGGTGGGAATAATGATGATGACCAGTTAGAATTAAATGTTTAGGAGGAAAGACATGACAACACTTATAAAGGGTGGTAGAGTATTAGACCCTGCCACAAAAACAGATAAGGTTATGGATATTTTGATAAAGGATGGCATTGTGGCAGAAAGAGGCGAGAATCTGGACGCTGTGGCAGATGAGATTATTGAGGCAGAAGGCTGCTATGTTATGCCGGGTCTTATAGATTTGCATGTACATTTAAGGGAGCCTGGATTTGAGCATAAGGAAACAATAGAAACTGGCACAAAGGCTATGGCAAAGGGCGGCTTTACCTCTGTATGTCCTATGCCAAACACTAAGCCGGCGACAGACTGCGTGGATGTGGTAAAATATGTGGTGGATAAGGCTAAAGAGGTTTCACCTATAAATGTGTTGCCTGTCGGTGCAGTTACGTTGGGACAGGCTGGAAAAGAGCTTACAGATATTGAAGCTATGAAGAATGCAGGCATATGCGCAATTTCTGAGGATGGTAAGTCTGTTATGGATTCAGGCATCTACAGAGAGGCCATGAAGGAAGCTGCCAGACTTGGTATCCCAGTTCTTGCTCACTGCGAGGATATAAATCTTGTGCGCGGTGGCGCTATGAATGCAGGTGCAAAGGCAGAAGAGCTTGGTATAAAGGGTATCTCAAATGCTGTTGAGGATATTATTACAGCCAGAGATATTATGATTGCAAAGGAAACAGGTGCAACTCTTCATCTTTGTCATTGTTCTACAAAGGACAGTGTTCGTATGATTAAGGAGGCAAAGGCAGAGGGCATTAAGGTGACAGGTGAGGTTTGTCCACATCATTTTACTCTCTGTGAAGACGATATTAAGTGTGATGATTCCAATTATAAGATGAATCCGCCTGTTAGAAGTAGAGAGGATTTGGAAGCACTTATACAGGGCTTGGCAGATGGAACATTTGATGCTATATCTACAGACCATGCACCACATCACGCTGATGAGAAGGCGAAGGGAATGGCAAGCGCGCCATTTGGTATTGTAGGCAGTGAGACAGCTGTAGAGCTTACTATGACAGAGCTTGTCCATAAGGGAGTTATTACACCTTATCAGATGGCTGAAAAAATGAGCTACAATCCGGCTAAAATTCTGGGTATTGATAAAGGCTCACTTGACATTGGAAAGATTGCAGACATAACAATTATTAACCCGGATATGGAGCATACTATAACTGCTTCAGAGTTTGTATCTAAAGGAAAAAATACACCATTTGAGGGCTACAAAGCAAAGGGTGTTGTAGTTAGAACAATCGTAGACGGCAAAACAGTATACGTATTATAATGTGTATATTTTAAAGTACAGAAAGGATATTCATATGAAACATAAGGAAATTGCAGAAGTTTTAAGTCAGGAAAATATTGCCACAGGTATTTACAGTATGTGGCTTAAATGTCCGCTTGTATCGGCAGATGCTGTGCAGGGACAGTTTATATCCCTTTATTGTCATGATGGCTCTAGGATTCTTCCTAGACCTATCAGCATTAGTGAGATTGATAAAAATGAAGGTAAGCTTCGTATAGTATACAGAGTGGCAGGCAAGGGAACAGATGAGTTTTCAACATACAAGCAGGGGGACAAGGTAGAGATTTTAGGTCCTCTTGGAAATGGCTTTACATTGCAGCCGGAGAAGTCGGCTATGCTCATAGCTGGAGGAATAGGTATTCCACCAATGGTTGAGACTGCTAAACAGCTTAAGGCATCAGGCTGTAATGATATAAAAATTGTTGTAGGATACAGAAATGCAGAGACATTCCTTACAGGCGAGTTATCTCAGTACGGTGATGTGATTATTGCCACAGAAGATGGTTCTCTTGGAACAAAGGGAAATGTCATGGATGCCATAAAGGAAAATGATGTAAAGTCAGATGTTATATATGCCTGTGGTCCGACTCCAATGCTTAAGGCTATAAAGACATATGCCATAGAGACTGGTACGGAGGCTTGGATTTCTATGGAAGAGAAGATGGCTTGCGGTATTGGCGCATGTCTTGCCTGTGTATGCAAGAGCAAGGAGGTCGACCATCATACTCATGTTAATAATAAGCGCGTGTGTAAGGATGGACCTGTATTTAACGTGATGGAGGTGGAGCTGTAATGAATACTAGTGTAAAGATTGCTGGTGTAGAATTTAAAAATCCAGTTATGGAAGCTTCTGGAACATTTGGTTCTGGTATGGAATATAGTGAATTTGTTGATTTAAGCAAGCTGGGTGCAGTAGTTACAAAGGGTGTGGCAAATGTGCCATGGCCAGGTAATCCAACACCACGTATTGCTGAAGTATATGGTGGAATGTTAAATGCAATCGGACTTCAGAACCCAGGTATAGATGTTTTCTGTGAGAGAGATATTCCTTTCCTTAAGCAGTATGATACAAAGATTATTGTGAATGTATGTGGAAAAACTACAGAAGATTACTGTGCCGTGGTGGAAAGACTTGCCAATGAGCCTATTGATATGATGGAGATAAATATTTCCTGTCCAAATGTAAAGGAAGGTGGTATTGCGTTTGGTCAGGATCCTAAGGCTGTCGAGGCTATCACAAAGGAAGTTAAAAAATATGCAAAGCAGCCGGTTATAATGAAGCTTAGTCCAAATGTTACAGATATAACAGTTATGGCAAAGGCAGCGGAGGCTGGAGGAGCTGATGCACTTTCTCTTATAAATACTCTTACTGGTATGAAGATAGATATACATAGACAGAAGTTTGCAATCGCAAATAAAACTGGCGGTATGTCAGGTCCTGCTGTCAAGCCTATTGCAGTGCGTATGGTATATCAGGTTGCAAATGCTGTAAGTATTCCTATTATAGGAATGGGTGGTATCTGCAATGGCGAGGATGCCATTGAGTTTATTATAGCTGGTGCTACGGCGGTTTCTGTCGGAACAGCAAACTTTATGAATCCTACTGCTACTATTGACACTGTTGCCGGTATTGAGGCATATATGAAGCAGCATGGTGTGGAGGATATCAATGAATTAGTGGGACTTGCAAAGAAGTTCTAATGATGCTTTACTTTGAAAAAAGGTAGAGTGAATAGTGTAAAAGATAGAAAACGGTATGGAATGATATCCATACCGTTTAGTGTTTTAAGTAATTAAAATTTTTATAAACTTGATTTAGAGTTGCCTATAAATTATCTGTTTAAGATAAGCTTTGTTAACTCTACAGGCTCAACAATCTTGTCGCCCTTGTAAACTCTCATATTTCCAGAAGCGATTTCGTCGATGAGGATTACTTCATCATTGTTGTAACCAAACTCAAACTTGATATCCCAGAGATCAAGACCGATTGACTTAAGGTCATCAGCTACAATCTTTGTGATTTTTAATGTCTGCTCCTTCATGCTCTCAAACATAGCTGGAGTCATAATACCTAATGCAGCAAGGCCTTCACCTGTTACAAGTGGATCACCTAAAGCATCATTCTTGAATGTACACTCTACATAACCACCCTCTAATGGAGTACCATCTTCAATGTACTCGCCATATCTGCGGATGAAGCTTCCTGTTGCAACTAAACGACAGATAACTTCAAGGCCGTGACCGAATACTGTAGCTGGAAGAACTTCCATTGTAGCATTCTCGACATCAGCGCTTACATAATGAGTCTTGATGCCAGCCTTCTTTAAAAGCTCGAAGTAGTGGATAGATGTCTCAAGGTTAGCCTTACCGATACCTTCAATTGTTAAACCAACGCTGTTCTCACCTGGATCGAATACGCCGTCTTTTCCTGTACAGTCATCTTTGAACTTTAACATTACGTTGCCGTTCTCAAGGCTGTATACGTCTTTTGTTTTGCCTTCATAGATCTTTTTCATAGCTTTTTTCCTCTTTGATTTTAGATTTGTTATGTAAAAACGTAACACAAATAAATTACCACAAAGATTGATAGATTGCAATTCAGAATTTTATCAGATTTAAAATTTTTTTTTGGGAATAGTGTTTTTATGTTTTTTATAAGTGGTTTCACTTGAGAAAATTAGCGTTATGTGGTATAGTAATATTATTATAAAATGCGTGACAAAATAGGAGGACTTGAATATGAATGAGATTACAGCAAAGGTAGACAAGATACTGGATATGGCCAATAGCCCAGACAAGTATGTAGAGGCGTGCTTAGATGCAAAAGAGATGGCAGAGATGATGGTGAAAAACATATTAAAGGCTTACGATATTAATATGAAAACAATCGCAGATGAGCCATCTTTTGCAAATAAGGTTGATGTTTTAAAACGCAACAATTTAGTTAGACCATCAAGCCTTGAAGCGTTTGGCCAGATTGACAAGCTTAGCAAGAAGGCTTCAGAAGAGGGTGTTATCGATGCTTTGGATATGGGTCGTTTAGTTGAGATAGTAAAGGCAGAGTACCACAGATATGCTAAATTCTACTGTAATGCAAATGGTCAGGCTGTAGCGACAAAGACTCTCGGAGCGAAATCTCTTTTTGTAGCTAAGTTGATAGTAGCAGTATGTTATACAATTGTTGCAAGTATATTATCATTAGCTGTAGCAAATATGATTACAGCTCAGGGAGATGCAGATTTTGGAGAAAATATATTCTACATTGTACTTCTCGTTATGTTTGCAGCATTAGAAGCAATCTTAGGCATGATTTTATGGGTATGGAAGGGTGGACTTAGATACCAGTAAAACACTTGAAAAGAAAATAATAAGAATAAATCATGACCACCCGTTTGACGGGTGGTCATGATTATATGTTTCCGTGAGAATGCGGTTTTATGTTTATAACTTTGTTTTATCCAAAGCAAATATTTAGAAGACAGTTAGATAAACGAGGAATGAGTGATGCAGAAATTTCGAAAATTTGTTAGCGTTGAAGAAGCTAGAATGTGGGGAGAAAAATGTTATTCATATTGGTTGCCTAGGTATCAACTGGGAGGAGCGCTAAGACATTGCTATGAATTGGAGGATGCAGAACGGTTATTACCAGGGGATTTTTCGCAAGAAGAATGTGAGGAACTTAAAAAAGATGCATTAGAAAATAAGTGGTTTTCATTATACTGTGGTGGAAATTGGGGACTAGCCCTTAATCAAAAACTTAGAGAGGGATATTCTACTTTTGGTTTCCGAGAGGAAGATTTAAAGGAAATGCAACAGGTCATGGATTCTCGTCTTGAACAATCAAAAGTACCTGAAAATATATGGGGATATAGATTCTTGGATTATAAAGATTTATGTAGAAGTATAAATAAAGGGCACATAGTTTGTGGAACGATAATACAAGATAAAGGGTATATGGGAGTAGGGCTTGTCAAAACTGCATTAACAGAGGAATGGGGAGCATATAATACGTTACTAAAAATACTAATTCCGCAGGGGTCTAAAGGTTTGTATATAGACTTGATTAGTAATAGAGGCAATGAACAAGAAGTGTTACTTGCAAGGAATAGTAGACTAAAAGTACTGTTCAGATATCGATGTAAAGGGAAGAGAGTTTTTGTGTGTAGGTTGATTAAATAATTTGTAGAAAGATTAGGATATAAAAAGATTGTGCGATTTTGAACTTAAGAAGAATAGAAGGCTATGTATATACTAGAAATGTATGTGCATAGGCTTTTTGCTTTGATTCCGACTCCTGTTGTGGATATTATGTTTAAGTTTCAAAAATATAAAAAATTAAAGTTTCGAAAGTGAAAGGTTGAATAAATGGTACATAAGGTGTTATAATACAATTAGTTTCAAAACAATAAAAAAATCAAAGTTTCGAAAGTGGTGAAGTTATGAAGACAATTGTAAGAGAAAGATACTTAGAAAGAATCAAAGCATTAAAGGATACTCCTGACATAAAGATTATTACTGGTATCAGACGTTCCGGAAAATCTAATTTGATGCAGGCTTACATTAATTATTTAAAAAGCGAGTTTGAAGACGTCAATATTATCTTTATTGACTTTATGGATTTGGAATTTGAAGAAATAAAGGAATATCACGCTTTACACAAGTATGTGGAAGATAGGTACGATAAGGAAAAGCAGAATTATCTATTTGTGGACGAAGTACAGTTATGTCCAAATTTTGAGTTAGCAATTAATAGCCTATATTCAAAAAACAAATATGATATCTATATAACCGGTTCAAATGCCTTTTTGCTTAGTGCTGATTTGGCAACTTTGTTCACGGGAAGATATATTGAAATTCACATGTTTCCATTCAGCTTTAAGGAGTATTGTGAATATTATAGTGACCAAGCTGACAAGGACAAATTGTTTGAAGAATATTTTATCAAGGGCGGTCTGGCGGGTTCATATGCGTACAACACTGACTTGGATAGAACTACTTATATCAAAGAAGTATACGAAACTATTGTAAATAGAGATTTAGTACAAAAATATAATTTGCCTGATACGCAGGTGCTCCGTCAGTTAAGTGAGTTTCTGATGGATAATATAAGCAATTTGACTTCTCCGAATAGGGTAAGTGATATTTTGACCGCTAATGAAGTATCTACAAATCATGTGACGATAGGAAAATACATCAAGTATTT
>JAFSIA010000047.1 GCA_017440045.1 Lachnospiraceae bacterium | reverse complement strand
TTGTAACCTATATTTAAGACAATTTCATCTTCCTTAACACTGATGACTGTGCCCTTAACGACTTCTCCTGTTCTTATTGTTTTTAATGATTCCTCTAACATTTGTTCAAAACTTAAATCTGACATTAGCTTGAACCTCCTCAATAATATTTTTTGGGGTGGAAGCCCCTGCAGTAATACCCACTACTCCGTCGCCTAGAGACACATCACGTAAATCTTCTGCAGTCTGGATATAATAAGTATTCTCACATTCCTCTTTACAGATTTCATAAAGCTTTTGCGTGTTGCTGCTGGTCTTTCCTCCAATAACAATCATCGATTCAGCTTCAGTCGCGATCTGTTTTGCCTCTACCTGCCTCTCATTCGTCGCGTTGCAGATAGTATTCACAATGATAACATTATAGACCTTTTTTTCAATAATTTCAACCAATTTATGAAATTTATTGTAATTATATGTCGTCTGTGATACAATACATACTTTTTTATCATTTAAAATCTCGAATTCGCTTGCCTCTTCTTCACTGTTTATCACAGTTACAGAGCCTACGCACCATCCCTTAATCCCCTCTACTTCCGGGTGTTTATCATTGCCTATAATTATTATGTGATATCCTTCATTTCCTTTTTCACTGACAATTTTATGAATTTTTTTTACAAAAGGACAAGTTGCATCAATTAAACTCATACCTTTTTTCTCAGTTTTGTCATATATGGTCTTTGCCACGCCATGAGATCTGATAATAATAGTTCCATTTGAATCAGCATTATCAATGTCATTTTCATCATTTAATACTTTAACGCCTCGCTCCTCCAAATCCTTAACGACTTCCTCGTTATGAATTATAGGACCATAAGTATAAATAGGACTCTTTCCTGTTTCAATCTGCTCATAAACTGTATTAACAGCTCTTTTTACTCCAAAACAAAATCCTGCTGTCTTAGCCAGCTTAACCTGTCTTTCACTCATTACTTTCTTGCATCCTCAATAATATTAATCAATGTATTTACAACCTCATCTATACTCATATTTGACGAATCAACAAGTACAGCGTCCTCTGCCTGCTTCAAAGGTGATATCTCTCTATTCATATCTCTGTAATCTCTGTCAATAATATCTTTTTCAATATCATCCAGATTACATTCTACACCCTTCTCTGTAAGCTCCCTGTAACGTCTCTCTGCTCTTGTTCTCGAGCTGGCTGTCAAATATATTTTAACAGGTGCATCCTTAAGTACACATGTACCTATATCCCTGCCATCCATAATAATATCGTATTTTGTGGCAAGCTTTCTCTGAAGCTCCACTAATTTTTCTCTTACAGGTCCATATACAGCTATAGCAGATGTCATATTACCAACTTCTTCAGTTCTAATGTAAGCATTTACATTCTCACCATTTAAAATAACCTGTTGAGCACCATTCTCATCGTACTGAAGGCTTACATCCAAATCTTTACAGACATTACATACTGCCTCTTTATCATCAGCCTTAACACCTGCTCTTATACACGCAAGTGCCATTGCTCTATACATTGAACCTGTATCCACATATATAAATCCTAATTTCTTTGCAACCATTTTTGCAATAGTGCTCTTTCCAGCTCCTGCTGGTCCATCAATTGCTACGTTAAACATATATTTCTCCTTTATATTTTATTTTACAGATATACCTGCCAGATAGCCTGTACTCCATGCAAGCTGTAAATTATATCCACCAGTCAATGCATCAATATCAATAATCTCTCCGGCAAAATACAGATTGTTAATGTGTTTCGATTCCATAGTTGCAGGATTAATATCCTTTACACTGACTCCACCCTGAGTAATTATCGCCTCATTAAAGCTTCTTGTAGATGCCACATTTAATGGCAAACCTTTTAACAGTTCTACCAATCTACCGCGCTCTTCCCTTGTAATCTCATTTACCTTTTTGTGTGGATTTATCTCCGATAATTCAATAATGATAGGAATGAGTTTTGCCGGAAGAAGCTTCCCTAAAGAATTTCCAAAGTCCTTGTTAAGATTCTCTGAAAAATCCCTAAGAATTCTATCATCTAGTTCATCACAGCTCAAAGCTGGTTTTAGATCAATTTTAAGACTAATACTTTCACCTTTATTTAAAAGCTTTGTTATATAGCTGCTTCCACTTAAAATAACCGGACCACTTACACCAAAATGTGTAAAAAGCATCTCGCCAAATTCTGAATATATCTCTTTATTTTTATTATAAAATGTTGCCTTAATATTTTTTAACGATAATCCCTGCAGCCTTCTTGCATAATCCTCCTTTGTATTAAGTGGAACTAATGCTGGAAGTATGTCTGTTACGGTATGTCCTGTCTTTTTTGCAAATTCATATCCAGCTCCATCTGAACCTGTAGTCTGATACGAAAAGCCTCCTGTAGCAACAATAATGTTATCTGCCTCTATAATCTCTCCATCAGATAGCTTTATACCCGAAACCCGCTTTGTACCATCATCCAACTGTTTTATAGCAACATCTGCCACATTATATCCCAAATGAATATGAACACCTAACTCCTTAAGCCGTCTTGTCAGGCCAAATATAATATCTGATGACTTATCAGAGGACGGAAAAACTCTGTTTCCCCTCTCAACCTTTGTTGGAACTGACATATCATCATTAAACATACTTATAACAGCATCATTTGATAATGTATAAAAGGCACTGTACATAAACTTAGGATTTGTGACAATATTCTTAAATAAGGTATCCATGTCTGATGCATTTGTAACATTACATCTACCCTTGCCCGTTATATATATTTTTTTTCCAAGTTTTTCATTTTTTTCATAAATATGAACTTCGTGTCCACATATAGCGGCACCTATTGCTGCCATCATACCTGCAGCACCACCACCAATTATGGCTATATTACTCATAAGCTTCACCTGTATCTAATATACTTGAACTATTTACTCTGTTTATTTCATCAGCACCATAAACCTGATATTCATTCCAAATATCCTCAAGCATTTCTAATGTATCTACAACATTGTCCTGCTTTTTCATACACAAAGATACAATAAGTGCATTAATAACACTAAGCGGCGCAACTAAAGAATCAACTATGGATGCCATATCACTTCTGGCAAGTAAATTACACGAAGAATATAGATTCATTGGTGAATTCTTACTGTCAGTTATGGTTATAACCTTAGCATTTCTACTATTAGCAAACTCCATTGCTTTGAGTGTTCTTATAGAATACCTAGGAAAAGAAATACCAATAATACAATCTTCCTCGTCTATCCTAAGCATCTGTTCAAAAATCTCACTGGAATTATTTGTAGAAACGATAGTAACATCCCTAAACATAAGATTTAGATAGAAGCCTAAAAAGCTGGCTAATGGTGCACAGCTTCTGATACCTATAACATAAATTCTTCTGGCATTTAAAATAGTATCAATAGCCATCTCAAAAGCCTCTCTATCCAATGTATCCAGGGTGAGTTTTATCTTTTCTGCATCTGCTCTTAGAACAGTTTCAAGCACTTCCTGGCGTGTCATATTTCCGGCTGCAATCTCAATTTTCTGAATAGAGTTTAGCTTATCCTGAACCATCTCCTCCATAGCCTTCTGAAATGCAGGATATCCACTATATCCAAGAAGTGTGGCAAAACGCACAACTGTAGACTCACTGACACCAACCTCTTCACCCATTTTGGCAGCTGTCATAAATACAGCTTTGTCATAATTTCTGCTAATATACGTTGCAAGCTTCCTCTGACCTTTGCTCATACTCATTAATTTTTCATTCATTCTGCTTAATAAATCTTCAGCACCTGTCATCTTATCTTCTCCTAAAATATAGGGAGAAAATAAATCTCATTTTCTCCCTAATCAATTAACTACTTATTCAATTTTAGCATAATTTGATATTGTTGTAAATTTCAATTTACACTGGATAGCTTCCATTCTCTGTATCTGCTACTCCTAAGTCAACCTTGTCCTGCTGAGCCTTACGATACTTAAAGAACTCGGTTGCGACCTGAGGGAACAATGCATATGAGAGAACATCCTCATCCTGCTGTTTCCACTCAGCACATTCCTTTTCAAACTTTTCAAGCTGTGGCTCAATTAAGTCTGCCGGACGACATGTGATTGGCTCTACATCACCAATACACTTCTTCTGTACCTCTGGATTAAATGGCTTAACTGTTACACCAAACTCTCCTGAAAGAACCTTCTTTGACTCCTTTGTAACCATCTTATATCTCTCGCCCTGAAGAACGTTTAATACAGCCTGTGTACCTACAATCTGTGATGAAGGAGTAACAAGTGGTGGCTCACCTAAATCCTTACGCACTCTTGGAATTTCTTCAAGAACTTCCTGGAATCTGTCCTCTGCATTAGCATCCTTAAGCTGCGATACAAGATTCGAGAGCATTCCACCAGGCACCTGATAAAGCAATGTATTGATATTTACACCAAGCACCTTTGTATTCATAAGACCACTCTTAAGCCATTCCTCTCTAAGTGGTTGGAAATGCTTAGCAATCTCTGAAAGCTTAGACTGATCTAAGCCTGTATCATATGGAGTACCCTTAAATGTCTCAACCATAACTTCTGTAGCTGGCTGACTTGTTCCAAGAGCCAATGGAGACATAGCTGTATCAATAATATCAACACCAGCCTCTACCGCCTTCATATAAGTCATAGATGCAACACCAGATGTATAATGTGCATGAAGCTGAATCGGAAGACTTGTTTCCTCCTTAAGTGCACTAACAAGCTCATAAGCTGTATAAGGAAGAAGCAATCCTGCCATATCCTTAATACAGATTGAATCTGCACCCATATCCTCTATCTTCTTTGCCATATCCTTCCAGTAATCAAGTGTATACGCATCACCTAATGTATACGATAATGCAACCTGTGCATGACCTTTTTCCCTCTTGGTTGCACTGACTGCTGTCTGAAGATTTCTAACATCATTAAGACAGTCAAAAATACGTATAATATCCATACCATTTGCAACACACTTTTGAACAAAATATTCAACAACATCATCCGAATAATGATTATATCCCAAAATATTCTGTCCTCTGAAAAGCATCTGAAGCTTTGTATTCTTAAATCCATCTTTTAACTTTCTAAGTCGCTCCCATGGATCTTCTTTTAAAAATCTAAGGCATGCATCAAATGTAGCACCACCCCAGCACTCTACTGCATGATATCCAATCTTATCCATCTTTTCTACAATTGGCAACATCTGCTCTGTTGTCATTCTTGTAGCTATAAGAGACTGATGGGCATCACGTAAAACTGTTTCACATATTTTTACAGGTTTTTTCTCTGCCATAACATTTTATCCTTTCTATAATTCTATAAGAAAATAGCCATAAATGTACCCGCTGCAACAGCTGTACCGATAACACCTGCTACATTTGGTCCCATAGCATGCATAAGAAGGAAGTTTGTAGGATCAGCCTCTGCACCTACCTTCTGTGATACTCTTGCTGCCATAGGAACTGCTGATACACCAGCGGAACCAATAAGTGGATTAATTTTTCCACCTGTAAGCTTACACATAAGTTTACCAAGTAACACACCACCAGCTGTTCCAAATGCGAACGCAACAAGACCTAATACAACGATTTTAATTGTTGCCAAATTGAGGAATGCCTCCGCACTAGTTGTAGCACCAACGCTTGTACCAAGTAGTATAACAACTATGTACATCATAGCATTAGAAGCGGTCTCAGCAAGCTGCTTAACCACACCTGACTCTCTAAAGAGGTTACCAAGCATAAGCATACCTACAAGTGGAGCTGTATCCGGTAAAATCATAACTACAACAATTGTAACAATGATAGGGAACAAAATTCTCTCAAGCTTTGAAACTGGACGAAGCTGTTCCATCTTTATCTTTCTCTCCTTCTCTGTTGTGAGAAGCTTCATAATTGGTGGCTGAATAATAGGTACCAATGCCATATATGAATAAGCCGCTACAGCAATTGGTCCCATAAGGTCTGTCTGACCCAGCTTACCTGCAAGGAATATTGATGTAGGGCCATCTGCTCCACCAATAATCGAAATAGCCGCAGCCGCAAGATCATTAAATCCTAAGAAAATTGCAAAGAAATATGCACCGTAAATACCTATCTGTGCTGCTGCTCCTAAAAGGAAGCTCTTTGGGTTTGCAATGAGCGGTCCAAAATCCGTCATCGCACCAACACCCATGAATATAAGGGATGGCAAAATACTCCACTCATCTAAGAGGAAGAAATAATGCAATAAACCACCGATTCCGTTTGAGTTATCCTCAGGTGATGCCATAATACCTGGAAACATATTAACAAGAAGCATACCAAATGATATCGGTATAAGCAAAAGTGGTTCATATCCCTTAGCTATTGCTAAATACAGGAATACACAGGCAACAGCTATCATAAGGAAATTACCATATGTAAGATTAAAGAAAGCTGTCTGCTCTATAAGATTCCCGAATGTATCGAAAATGTAATCCATAATTCTCCTCCGAAATATTAATTAAGGGATGCTAATACTGTACCTGCCTCTACTGATGTACCTTCTGAAACACTAATTCCTGCAACAGTTCCATCCTGTGGAGCTACGATTTCATTTTCCATCTTCATAGCCTCAAGGATCATAAGTACGTCACCTTTCTTAACAGCTGTTCCTACAGATGTCTTAATTGAAAGAATCTTTCCAGGCATTGGGCTTTCAACCTTTACTGCACCTGCAATTGCTGCCTGTGATGGTGCTGCAGCCTTTGGTGCTGCCATTGCAACAGGAGCCTGCATCATAACAGGAGCTGAAGCTGTAGAACCTGTCTCCTCAACAGTTACATCATATACGTTTCCATTTACTGTAATTCTATAATTTTTCATAAATAAGTCCTCTCCTAAATATATTTCTTCTTTCTGTTTGCCTTCTTAATTGAACGAACAACAAAAGAGTCTGATGAAGCTCCTGTGCTGGCACAAATTGCTGCTGTAATAACAGCTATAAGCTCTGTGTCATCAACTAGCTCCTCTTTTTCTTCAATCTGTGCAATGGCGCTCTCTAAAGCAGCCTCCGCAGAACCTTTTTTCTTCTTTCCAAACATTTCCTGCAATTTAGGAATATATTTAAAAAGAGAAATTATAAAGCAGATAAGTAATAACACTAAAAAAACTGATGAAATACCTATAAGTGTATTAAAAGCTGCATTAGCCATTCTCTCACCAAGAGGTGCCTCTATGGTATCTGCTAACGTAATCTCCATATCAATAACAGATATTGAACCATTTATACTTGCCAGAGTTGTTACTACATCCAAACTACCTTTCATATATGTAGCTGTCAAACTGGCTTTTAATGTCTGCCCATCCTCTGTTATCTTGACGTCCGAAAGGCTAACATAGCTGCCTAATGTATCACTCTGTACATAACTTAGCATCTTTTCGCTTGCTTCAATTGTCCATCCTGTAGAATTATCAACATAATACTGATACTCAAGTTCATCCATCTGCATAAAATCTGAAACAAACTCTTTAACAGATTCCTTTACTGCAGCCTCATCATAGTTAAAATCTGTATCAGCAAAAACCGTTGATGTAAGCATCAAGGAAGCAACGAAAAATATGGCAAGAAATCTCTTTAAATTCTTCACTTATATCGCCTCCTATACTGTACCATGCTTCTTGTCTGGTCTTCCCTCTCTCTTTGTATATAACATCTCAAGAGCGCCAATCACGTACTTACGTGTATCACATGGCTCTATAATAGAATCAATGTATCCTCTCTTTGCTGCCGATAATGCACTTGTCTGTAATGCATCATACTCAGCTGCCTTTTCATCTATGAAAGCATTCTTATCCTCTGCATTCTTAAGTTCTTCAGCATAGATAATTCTAGCTGCTTCCTTTGGACACATTGTTCCAATCTTAGCCAAAGGCCAAGCAAATACCATATCACATCCTGTAGCTTTTGAATTCATAACAGAATATGCACTGCCAAATGCATCTCCCACAACCACATTAACCTTTGGTACATTCGCATTTGCAAATGTATATGTAAGCTTTGCAGCCGCCTTAGCAATAGTCTTTTCCTCGTCTACTGTTGCCTTAAAACCTAATACGTTTGTAAGTGTAACAACAGGAATATTAAATGCATCACAAAATGCAACGAACTCAGTTGCCTTGTAGCATCCGGCAGTTGTAAGTGTACCATCTGATATATCTTCACAATTGCCTTCTGCATCATATGCCTTACTTCTATTTGCAACAGCACCAACAGTCATACCATTTAACTTAATAAATGCTGTCACCATCTCTTTTGCATAACCACTCTTTATTTCTGTAACCAAACCACTGTCTGAAATAATAGCAAGAGCATTCAATGTATCTTCCTTAAAACCTTCAATGTTTTCACATATTCTGTTAAGACTGTCAACACACTCTGAGTATGCGCCATCCTCCTCATTGTTCGAAGGAAGAATTGCCACAAGATTTCTAAGTGATGCAAGCACCTCAGTCTCACTGCCAATCATATCTGCAAGACCGGTTTGTGACCACTGATAATCTGCCGATGCTGTATCGCACTTGTCAACCTTATTTCCATCAAGCGTATTAGGTGCATTTACAAATAATTTACCTTCATTTGACATCAATGTAAAATCTGATAACTCTGCCAAAACTCCAAGTCCGCCGCCACAATTACCAAATACTGCTGTAATCTGTGGAATAACACCTGATGCCAGAGCCATCTTTCCATATATCTCCCCAAATCCGTTGAGTGCATCTGTTGCCTCCTGAAGACGAAGACCTGCACAATCAATAAGACCAACTATAGGCGCACCCATTTTCATCGCCATATCGTATAATCTTACTATCTTTTTTGCATGCATCTCACCGATTGCTCCACCAAGAACAGTTGCATCCTGACTGTATACAAATACAAGATTGCCATCCACGACACCATAGCCTGTAACTACTCCATCTGCCGGTGTTTCCTTATCCTGCATATTGAAGTCTGTAGTTCTAGCACTGACCTGACCACCAATCTGGACAAAACTGTTTTCGTCAACAAAAGCTTCTATTCTGCTTAGTGCTGACTTTTCTGCCATATTGCTCATCACTTAACCTCCTGAAGTATAAAAATTTCCGCCATTTTAATTAATGACAGCTTGAAATTTAAAACTTTTAAAACATTATATATTTGTGAAAAAACCAAAGTTTATTCCAATTTTAATTTTACTTCTTTTCGACATAATATGCAAGTAAATTTTGGTATTCAAACAATTTATTTTTTAGTGCTTTTAATGTGTTATAAATTTCATAAAAACACATCCAAAAGACCATGTAAAATCCTTCTTTTCCACTGTATCTTTTGCTTTTATTTCATATACTTTTTCTATGCCATCTGAAAGCCTGTATGTAACATACCCCACAACCTGACCGTTATATACCGGTGCTTCTAAGCTTTTCGCTAATGTAACCTTTTTTTCTACCTGCTCATTTTCTTTACAAAGTAATTCAAATGGTGACTCATCCACATAAGTCTTTATACTGACCGGTTTATCGGCATTTATACCATATTCACCAAAGTCTCTATAGTTCCCATAAACTCCATTATTTACTGAGATTTCAGGCAATTCCATTCCATATTGAAACATATCTTCTTTTTTAAAAAATTCCATTCCATAGTTAAAAAGTGTTTTAGAATCACTCCATTTATATGTTTTATTATTTGGCCACCCGCATCCAAGGAGTGCAACTGCATATTTCCTTCCATTACTTTCCAAAGCACATACATAACAATATCCGGCATCATTTGTAAATCCCGTTTTTCCTGAAATAACCCCGTCCATCATATTAAAAAAAGCGTTTCTGTTTGAAACAATATGCGTTATATTTCCATTTACAAAGGTTCCATCATCATTTTTTATCTTATTTGTAAACATATGCGATGATTTCCTTGTTATTTCTACGAATTTTTCATTTTTTATACAATAACTCATTATAGTTGCAAGATCTTTTGCAGTTGTTGAGTGTACTTTCGTTTCTCCATCATAATCTTTGGATGCATCAAGACCATTAGGTGTAATAAAATATGTATCAAAACACCCTAATTCTCTCGCCTTATTATTCATAAGCTCTGCAAAAGCTTCAACACTTCCGGCTATGTGTTCTGCAATAGCCACAGCAGTATCATTATGAGATTCCAGCATAAGTGAATACAACATATCTTCCAGATTATACATTTCACCCTCTTTTATGTTTAACTGTACATCTGGCATTGACGATGCGTACTTACTTACTGTTAATACATCGGACAGATTGCCGTATTCCAGCGCTATTATACATGTCATAATCTTAGTGGTACTTGCCATTGCCCTCTTTACATCGCCTTCTTTTGAATATAAAACTCTTCCTGACTCTGCATCCATAAGTACTGCAGATAAAGCATACAAATTTAATTTCTCTTCTTCTGCATACGTCAAAACTCCTGCAAAATTACTGGTAAGAATACTAAACATTAGAATAAAAATAAGACCTGCTTTTTTCAATTTCATCCTCATCAAATCCCTTTTCTAATCGGGATTAACAAAAAAACCTTCATAGAAATCTATGAAGGTTCAAATACAATTATACATCTAACTTTAGCTGTACTTCCTGTTCGGCCTCGCTCTCAAACTCAGCTACTTTATCACTATTTATCTCCGGCAATTCATCAATAGACTTCACACCAAACTTTCTTAAGAAATCTTCCGTTGTCCCAAAAAGCAATGGTCTTCCCGGTGCATCAAGTCTTCCGACCTCTCCTACAAGATTGTATTCAATAAGCTTATTCACAGCATGGTCACATTTTACACCACGTATTTTTTCAATCTCTATACGAGTTATTGGCTGCTTATATGCAATAATGGATAAAGTTTCAAGCAAAACATCTGTCAGTACCTGCTTCTTAGGCTGGCTAGCGACCTTTATAAGATATTCATACATATCTGTTTTTGTACACATCTGATATGAGTTTTCCAACTCAATTATATTTACGCCTCTGTCCTCACTTTGATACTTATCAGCAAGATTTTTTATAAGCTTTCTGGTTGTTTCCACATCATGACCTATGGCAAATGCAATCTTATCTATCTCTACAGCATCACCCATAGTAAATAATATGGCTTCTATTATTGCTTCGTACTTTCTAATCTCCACTTCGTTCATACCGTCCTTTAACAATCTCCATTCCTTTTACTTTGTCTCAACGTAATTATATGGCAGTTACTCAGTAACTTCGATAAAATCAATTAGGATATCATCAAAAATATCCTCCTGAACAATCTTAATAACACTTATTTTCATAAGCTCAAGTATAGCAAGAAATGTAACAATCACCTGCATTTTACTGGCCTGCTTTAAAAGTAAATCCTTGAAACTGAAATGCTTGTGTACCGCTGCATACTGCTTAACATATTCCATTTTTTCAGTAAGATTTACTTCTTCTTTTTCTATCTTACCAAATTTGCTTCTAACAGGGTCAACCTTATCTTCAACCCTTTGCATAACCATCTTAAACACATTATTAAGCTTTGATAAAGTCACATCCTCAAGAAGCTTGTCCAAATCCACCGGTGCCTCATACTGTAATACTTCCTCTGGCACTGTAGGCTTTTTGTACATAGCCCTGCCTGCATCAAGCTCTCTATCTCTAAGCTCCAATGACATATATTTATACATCTTGTACTCAAGAAGCTGTCTTACAAGTTCCTCTCTTGGGTCTTCCTCTTCTCCCTCTTCATTTACCTGTTTAGGAAGAAGCATCTTTGACTTTATATCAATAAGTGTAGCAGCCATAACCAAAAACTCGCTAACAATATTTAAGTCCTGTTTGTCCATGGCATTCACATACTCAAGATACTGATCTGTTATCTCCACAATAGGAATGTCATATATATTCACTTTATTCTTGTCTATCAAATGTAAAAGTAGATCAAGTGGTCCCTCAAACACTTGAAGTTTAACAGGAATACCCATTATTACCTCCTACCTTGCAACCAATTGCAACGAGAAGTATTTTACAAAAAAAATTAGCATTTGTAAAGTATCACATTTTCCTTGTTATTCCACACTCAATCTGTTAAAGTAAAGGTATAATAATCGTTAAAAATCGCAATTGGAGGACTTATGCTATACATAATTGCCATTATATTTTTATTAATATATGCCGCTGTTGTACGTTCAATTTATGAACGTAGCGTAATTGATGTTACAAAAATTAACATTCTTCATGAACTTGCAAGCGAAAAAGAGCCTGTTTTTTTGTATTTTGCCGACCTTCACAGCGTTTCATTTGGCAAGGACAATAAAAAAATTTTAGACAGAATTAATGCCATAAATCCCGACGCAATAATCATTGGGGGTGATATGGTTATTAAAAAAAAGAAATATTTTTTTGGTGATAATAAATATAAAGATGTATCTATAAATTTATTAAATGAGCTTACAGCAAAATATCCTGTATATTACGGATTTGGCAATCACGAATCCCATCTTAAAACAAACGAGCAAACCCGTGTAGAATTTAAAAACTATATTTATAGAATTGAAAATGAAAATATGCATATATTAACAAACAGCCACCAATATGTAACATATAAAGGCACACGTTTTTGTATATACGGATTAGAAACCTGCTTAAACTATTATTCAAAAAAGAAAGTAATAACACCAGATGCGTCATATATTACAAAATGCCTAGGTGAATCTCCTGACCATAACCATTCTATTCCGATTGTGATTTCCCACAATCCAGATGCATTTGATGCTGTGGCAGAATGGGGTGCAGAATATGTACTATCAGGTCATAATCATGGTGGTTTTGTGCGTCTTCCTGTTTTAGGCGGCGTTATTGCATCAAACTACAGACTATTTCCAAAATATTCTGCAGGCATTTATAAGCATAAAACATATTCGTCAACTATGCTATTAACAAGAGGACTTGGCTCTCACACTATTAATTTCAGACTTTTTAACAAACCTGAACTAATGGTTATTAGATTTAAAAAGAAAGGATCATCTGATGAATTGTAAGATTACCATTAAAAAGTTAACATATACATTACTTTTTATTTCCTTATGTCTATTTGGATGTAACAAGGATACAACTACTCATGTTTCCTCAAGAAATCCAGGTATAGATGAGATTGAAACTAATAACAATTTAAGTCCAAATGACATTGTTTATACATTTGATGATGGCACAAACATAACTATTGAAAACCTGCTTGCTCCTGCCACTCTATATAATAATATATGTATGACCGGTCAGTCTGAAAACATATCTTCTGTTTATCCTGAATCAGTTTTGGATTTTGTTGTTAAATCATACAGCTCAACTGATGTAGACTCGTATGTAGAACAATTGTATACACTTTATTCAAATATATACAACAAAGAGTTTACTATGGAAAATTCCTTCGTTTCATGCCAATTATTAAATGATAAACAGATAAATGACTTCATGGACTTTTATGCCAATAGCATTGGTGCTTCAATTTCACCTGAATACGCATTTATTGTTGAATCTGTTTATACTATCAGCTACAAAGACAAAGATGGCGATGAGTACTCTGATAGTGCTACCGACTACTACATCGCCTATTTTATAGATGGTCAATCGTATCTTGACTACTATTATATTGACACCCTTGACTTATAATATTACAAAAGGAATTCTTCAAAAAGTCTTTTTAACGAGTATATAAAACCGGCTTTTTCAACCTTTTGATTAGAAATTATATCAACTTTTCCTATTTCTTTGCCATCGAGAACGTATGTAATTTCACCAACCTTAGCACCTTTTTCTACAGGTGCTACTATTTTTTCCAAATATGAAATCTTTTTTTCGATGCTATCAGGTGATGCACCATCTGACAAAACATAGCTGAAACCACTCTTCGGAACACACGTAATACTCTTTTTGACCCCACTAATTACTGTCAACTCCTTTAGTTTAATATCATTACTGTCCTTATATAGTTTGCATGTACCATATCCGTACTTTAACAGACTTTCAGCCTCACTAAATCTCACTTTGTAATTTGGCGCTCCCATTATTACCGCTATCATCTCTATATCATCTTTTTTTGCTGTGGCGGATACACAATATTTCGCTTTACTTGTTGAACCTGTTTTTAATCCTGTTGTATATGGGTATTGCTTTAATAACTTATTTGTGTTTGCAAGACCAAACTCACTGGAGCCGGTTCTTGTATTATGAGTGATATTTTCCATCCATATTGTTGAATATTGATGTATTTGCGGATATTTTACTATTAATTCCCTAGACATTATGGCTACATCCATAGCTGACGTATAGTGATTATCCGAATCTGTCAGACCACAACAATCTTCAAAATGAGTGTTAATCATACCGAGGCTTGTTGCTTTTACATTCATCATTTCTACAAACTTCGCTTCACTACCTGCAATATGCTCTGCCATAGCCACACAAGCATCATTTCCTGAGGCTATCACTATACATTTTATTAATGTCTCTACCGATTGTATCTCTCCCTCTTCCAAGAAAACCTGTGAACCACCCATAGACATTGCATATGAAGATGTGACGACTTCATCATCTAACTTTAATGTACCTTTTTCCAATTCTTCAAAAATCAACAGCAGTGTCATAATCTTTGTAATACTTGCCGGACTAACCTTCTCATCCTTTGCTTTTTCATATAAGACAGTACCTGTTGATGCTTCCATCAGCACGCATGCATCACTTGTTATTGCAAGGTCTGATGCTGCCACTGGAACAAGTTCATCATCTGTGCTTATTTCTTGACCATATATGTTATATGTACACATATTTGTGCTTGTTAAGACAATAACTGTCATAATAAAACCAATAATTTTTCTTATGTCTATTGTTCTTTTAACAGAAATAAAAGAGAACCTTATATAACTCATAAACACCTCCGTTAGATATTTATAAATTATATGGTTCTCCTCTAATAAATATAACTTAAACGTCTCCGTCTATGTCCTCTTCGGCTCCAAAATTGTCACCATCAGAATCAACATCTTCATCAGGATTAACTACCGGCGTATCTTCAACATTAAAATACGTAAATTCCTTTGATGTACTAAGAATAGTTGCATTACTCTTTTGGTTCACAACCAAAACATCTAACGAATTAAGCTCCGGCGCGTATATAAGTAAACATTCAGGCTCTACATAAATCGTATCACACTCAATTCCATTTATCTCTACAAAACTACATTTTGTGAAATTATTGCCTCTGACTAAATACCAATCAGGTGCAACCTCAGCCTGATTATTTCCCTGAATATCGTCAATTATATCAGAAATATTTGTATCTTCTTCTGTGTCATCATCTGTAGTATCATCCACATCACTTTCGTCTGAAGTATAATCATAAACCTCTTTATATGTTGCCTTATCAATACCCGTTATAATTATATCCTGGGTACCCATCTTCATATCTGTGGCAATATATGGATTTACACCATCATAAGAAAACATATTTCCATATAAGATATCAAAGGTTAATAACGTAAGCTTCTCAAGATAATCCTTATCACCATTATATGTTTGATGGAATTTATTTATCATACCACCATCTATACCGATATGATGTAATACTCTTGAGCTTAACTGATATGTCTCTATATCCTTATCATCCATCTCTAAGTCAATATTATTCCATACAACATATTCTGTCTGATATAAATTCTTATTTTTTAATTCACTTTCATTAATGTCAAGGCTTGGAAGATGATCTCCATATATTACAAGTACGGTTTCCTCTGATAAATTCGAAAGTGCTTCTATGAGCTGGCCTAAAAATTCATCCATCTCTGAAAGCATATTAACATAATATTCCAGCATATGTTTCTTGCTTTCATCCTCTACTCCACCTGTCACATTGACCTTCATCTCTTCCAATACAGGCTCCGATGGATAATCACCGTGACCCTGAACAGAAATTGCATAAATGTAATCCTGTTCATCTGTTGAATTAAGCGCCTTTAAAATCTCGTCAGTCAAAATATAATCCTTAACCCACTCTGTAGGTGTATAATCTACAGGATACATATATTCAACTGATGTAAATGTATCAAAGCCTAATCTTTTAAAAATGGACCTTCTCGAGTAAAATGTCGCTGTATTATTGTGAATGGCATGGGCTGCATATCCATAATCTTTCAGTATATATCCTGTTGTCTCACAGGTTGTTGTTGTGAGTATAGTTGTATATGGGAATTCACCAGGACCAAAATCATCAAGGTTTAAGCCTGTCATAATTTCAAACTCAGTATTAGCCGTGCCATATCCAACATTATTTACTGTCAAATATCCTGATGGATATTCTTCTTTTAATTTATTAAATATAGGTGTTGCTTCTGCGGAAAGTTCAAGTCCTTCCATACCGCTCACATCAAAGAATGACTCCATCTGAAGGAATATAACATTTGGTGTCTTTGTCTCATCCTCATCAACCGTAATAGTGTTATTCATCTTTTCAACAATCTCTCTGATTGCCTCTTCTGAATATTCCTCCGGCTGTTCTACACCTTTGTTTACAAAGCTTGTAACAAAGCAATATGGAAAACCGTAATCTGCATACGCTACAGTCATATTTGGAAACTTTGGTGATAAAGCTCCAACGACAAATCCCAATTCTATAATAAGAAATGTAATGCCAAAGGATATGGCAATAAATATAATATTCTTAAAATAACTTATCTTCTCCGCATATTTTGGAAGCTTTACCCAAACCATTGATATACCTATAACAACCATAGCTATAGCTACAATTATCATAATAAACTCAAATGGCGTTAAATACTTTTCAATAGTATCGTCGATTGAACCTAAAAGCTTGAAATCAGTTGCAGAAAAAGGAGTTGTTCTCTTTAATGTAATTATAAAATTTGTTATTCCAAGTCCACACCACAGTATGGCAACTGTAAGCATATATGCCAAACGTCTTTTTAATAAAAGACCTATAGACATCGTAAACATAATAATAAAGACATTAATAAAAAATGAGAATGTATCTCTAAAAATATATGTTATGCCCTCTACGAAAGACTTTGCATTAAACATCTCCACAATAATATTGCACAAAAAAGGAAGCACAATAAATGCAATAAGAGTCATTCGCTTATCTTTAGTTTTAAAAATATCTTTAAAATAATTTTTAAGCTGTTCCTTCATTTATATTTACCTTTTTACCTCTAATAAAATATTTTTTCTTCTTCAATTACCTTAAATTGACCATCTTTATAGCAAACTATAATAACATTACAATTCTTTTGTAATCCACCTGACCAGAATCTATCGATACCATGCTTTTTAATATAACACATAATACTCTTATTCATAGCCCCATGACCAACTATCATTACTCTATTTAACTTGTCTGCTCTCGGCATAATCACATCTTCCATAAAATCAGCCGTACGCTTACATAGTTCTTCTAAAGCTTCACCGTTTTCATCTGGCATATACAAATGTGGCTTATCAAAAAAATGCTTAAAGCAACTATTTTCATCGGCCAACATGTCATCTATATTTTGTCCTTCTAAATTTCCGAAGCTTAATTCCTTCAATCTATCGTCCTTAATTATCTCTATATTTCTTTGTCCTCTTATAAGACATGCTGTTTCATATGCTCTAGAGAGAGGACTTGAATAAATAACATCAAAATATGTCTCTTTTAAGGCTTCACCAGTTTTAATAGCAACGCTTCGTCCAGACTCATTCAATTGTATATCTGTATTTCCCTGAAGTCTCCTTGCCTTATTCCAAAGAGTTTCTCCATGCCTAACGATATATAATTCCATATTATTCTCCTATTCATAACTCTATAGATTATATACCTTAAGATTTTTACAATCAAGCAAAACTTAATACCATATTTTATTATGATACAATATTTTTTATCATAGAAATCTGCTCTACCGGCTTATCAGAAGAAAAGCTGTATGCTTTTTCCAATATGCCAAGTGCATCAATACCTTTCTTTTCATCAGAGGAATATATTGTTGCAATAGCCTGACCAGCCTTTACTTCCTCTCCAGTCTTTTTGTTTAAATAGATTCCCACTGATAAATCAATAGTGCTTTCCTTTGTAAGCCTTCCTCCGCCCAATGCCAGACAAGCTTTTCCAACCAGCTCTGTATCCATTTTTGACACAAATCCGTCATTTTTCGCCAAAAATTCAATTTTTTTATGAGCTCTTGGGAGAATACCTTCATTTTTTATGTATTTTTCATCTCCCCCCTGAGCTTTCACCAGCTGACACAGCTTTTCCAGAGCCTTACCACTCTCGATTGTCTCTTTAATTAGTTTCTCAGCTTCTGCCTCGTCCTTTGCAACACCAGCAAATATAAGCATATATGATGCAAGAACATTACATACTTCCATAAGCTTTTTATCGCCATTACCCTTAAGACATAAAACAGCTTCATAAATCTCTAATGAATTACCTACATAACGTCCAAGTGGTTCATTCATATCAGTAATAATCGCTGTCATTTTCTTTCCGGCCATCTTTCCTATAGACACCATTTCCTCAGCAAGACTATTTGCACTTTCAAGGTCCTTCATAAAAGCTCCGTTACCACATTTAACGTCCAAAACAATAGCATCTGCCCCCGATGCAAGCTTCTTACTCATAATACTTGATGCAATGAGTGATACATTATCAACTGTAGCTGTTACATCTCTTAAAGCATATATCTTCTTATCTGCCGGAGCTAAATTAGCTGTCTGACCGGCTATAGCAATATGCAAATCATTAACCTGATTAATAAAATGTTCTGTAGATATGGATGTATTAAATCCTTCAATACTCTCAAGCTTATCAATAGTACCACCTGTGTGTCCAAGTCCTCTACCTGACATTTTTGCCACAGGTACACCAAGCGCTGCCACTATTGGTCCTATTATAAGTGTAGTTTTATCTCCTACACCACCAGTGCTATGCTTATCTACTTTAATACCGTTTATCAACCCCAAATCAAGACGGTTTCCACTATTTGCCATGGACATAGTTAATTCATATGTCTCTTCCTTATCCATGCCATTGAACCAAACTGCCATAAGAAATGCCGACATCTGATAGTCTGGTATTTCTCCATTTGTAAATCCATCAATAACAAATTCTATCTCATCTTTTGTAAGCTTTCCACCGCGCTTCTTTTTTTCGATTACATCATACATTCTCATAGGCTATCCCCACCTTTTAATTAAAAATTTTTGAGTAGAATGACTTTCCTACAGATATTTTTTCACATCCCAATGCTTCTGCAATAGTCTGACCAATGTCTGCAAAAGTATCCAGAACGCCTAAATTTACACATTCCTTCATACTCTTACCATATATAAGAATTGGAATATATTCCCTTGTATGGTCCGTTCCCTCTGTAGTTGGGTCACAGCCATGGTCTGCATTTATAATAAGCATATCCTCATCTGTAAGCTTATCCATAATTTCCTTCAATCTTACATCAAAGGCTTCTAATCCAGCCTTATAGCCTTCTGAATCATTTCTATGTCCCCAAGTAGAATCAAATTCCACAAGGTTTGTAAATATGAGACCTGACTCTACCTTTTCCATATATTCTAAGGTTTTGTCAACGCCATCCATATTATCTTTTGTATGAATAGCTTCTGTAATTCCTACACCTGCAAAAATATCTTCAATCTTACCGATTGCAATAACATTTTCACCTGCATCCACCAAATTTGTAAGAAGATTTGGTGTTGGTGGTTTAAGAGAAAAATCCCTTCTATTACTGGTTCTCTTATATTTGATAGCATTTCCACATTCATCTTTCAATTCAATATAAGGTCTTGCAATAACTCTGGCAACTCCATCCTCATCTTTTAATATATTTCTGGCAACATTGCATAAATCATAGAGCTGTTCTACAGGATAAATTTCCTCATTGCAGGCAATCTGGAAAACGCTGTCTGCAGATGTATATACAATAGGCTTCTTTGTTCTTTTATGTTCCTCTCCCAATTCTTCAATGATAGCTGTTCCAGATGCCGGCTTATTGCCAAGTATACCCGGTATATTCCCCTCTTTAATAAATTGGTCAATAATTTTCTCCGGAAAGCCATTTGGATAAGTCGGAAATGGCTGTTTTGACCAGATTCCAATCATCTCCCAATGTCCTATAGTTGTATCCTTACCCATAGATAATTCACCTGACTTGCCATAAGCTCCCATAGGTGTATCAACATTTTGAAGATTTATTGCACCATCAATATTTCCAAGTCCCAGCTTAGTCATATTAGGCACATTTATTCCACCATGTTTTTTTGCTATATTACCTAAGGTATTAGCACCTATGTCACCAAATTTCCCTGCGTCAGGAAGCTCACCTATACCTACACTATCTAATATTATCCATATTACTCTTTTTATCATTACATTATACCTTTCCTCTATTATAATCACCGTTTAAATCTCTTTATATTATATAACATATTTACTGTTTTCGCATCATAAAAATATCTCTTAATTAGCTTGTACAATTAGACCGAATATTATATAATCTCATAAGAAAAATTTATAATATATATGTAAAGGAAGGTTCTACTATGAGTAATCAAAATGAAAACAAGAACGAAGGTGTTTTCGTTAAAGCAAAAGATAAATATTCAGATCTTAAGTCATCGGCAACATGTCTGATTATTGTAGGAATAATTGGTCTTATTGTTATGATTTTGGACTGTATGGATATGTTCCCAATATCACTTAATGCAAACAAAAGCTTTATCTTCTATTTCACTATGATTGGTTTATTTGTTCTCTTCTTAATAATTGGCTTCATTACACTTAATTCTGCAAAGAAGATTAAAAGCCAGATATCAGACGAAGAATCGCAGACAGATACAATTATTACGTGGGCTGTGGAAAATTTATCTGCAGAAGCTATCGATAGATTTTGCACAGATTTATCAAATGGCACTCTTAAGCTGGAAAATATTGATGACAGTGAAAATAATGATGATATGGAAGAAGAAACCGAATTTGTTGAATTTGATGAACTTCCAGACGAATTAAAATATCTGCAGCGCTGTGACGTTATCGGAAATATTATAAAAAAGAATTTTAAAATCGAAGATACATCATATATTTCTACTATAGTAGAAGAAATTTATCCTGAAATATTTGATTAAAAAAGTAGGAAGAAGTTACCCTTCTTCCTACTTTTTTCTATTCTTCCGGTGTTTCTGCTTCCGGTATTATAAATTCGCCATTAGCTTCTGTTATTCCCACATATACAGTTCCATCAAATGTATTAACTGCACAGTATGTTCCACCTGTTGTAGTTGTTCCATCTAAGGATGTTGCGATTACCTGGTAAATATAATATTCGTCATTACCAATATTTACCGCATTATAATATGTTACTGAAATCACCGAGCCATCTGCCTGATTGCCCTCTGCATCAATTATACCGTTATTATAATAATATTGCCATACTTTATCTTTTCCACTGGCAAGTGTTTCCTGTCTCTCAATATTTAAGTTGTACTGTAATGATGTAACCTCTGATACATTACCATACTTATCGACAAGTATTGCTTTAAAAGTATTCACATCTCTAAGCATCTCTACAGGCTCTGTATACTCTGTAGATTCTTTTGTTGGAGTGCTTCCATCATATGTGTAATAAGCCTTTGAGCCCTCTGGAACCTGAATTGTGATTTCTGTTGGCTTATTATATGTTCCAGCAGCAGGCGATACAACAGGTCCTTCAGCTTCGCCTTCAATAACCTCATAATTATAAGAAACTTCATAGCTTGGTATGCCATTCTCATCTACTGCATAAGCACTAAGTACATATTTTCCAGGCTTTAATATATCAATGATTCCAAAATACTCTGTAACAGCACCTTTTGTTCCGTTATCTTCTAAAAAATAGTAAATTGAACAACCATTTTCTGCTGTAAGCTCAACATTTATAAAATTATTATATTGTCCTGATATAGCGCTTGCTTCTGGCTTTGCAACTGCTCTTTCACCCATAAGAATACTTATAGTTTCCTCATCTACAGCTCTATATATACCCACAAGTGCGTCAGTATCACCTTGTTCTACATAATATGCAACAAGAACCGAAAGTGTATCATCATCACTCTCTCCAAGATAGTAAAGCTCTTCAAGATTTTTAATATAATATTCACCTGAATAATTCTGCTTCTCGTATACAGACTTCACAAGCTTTCTTGCCTTTATCTTATCTGCATCATTTTTTGCATTTTCAACTGCACTTAAAGCATTATCAAGAGCTGTGTCTGCATCATTTTTATTTAATGCTGTCTCTGCATTTTCATAATAATATGCAAAATCCTTTGTTATATTCTCTTTGTTATCCTCATCATCACCTGTAAAAAGAATAACAAAAAGTGCAATAATAGCAACTAGAACTACTGCTATACTTATACCAATATAAAGACCCTTTTTTGATTTCTTTTTATTTTTTTGTTTTTTATCATTTTTCTTAGGAACATATACAGGAGTTATATCTTCATCTAAATCTTCAAAATCATCCATATCCTGATCAAATTCGTCATCTATGTCAAGACTTGATGATTTTTCTCTGTTTATGTCCATAACCTTAAGTCCCATATTAATTTCATCTAAAGGAACATCAATGGTCTTCATTTCATCTGTTTCTTCAGGAATATCTGTCTCCTCCGACTCCATTTCATTCATAAACTCATCAATGCTACTTGCAAGTTCCTTTTCAATCAAATTGAAATCTGCCATAAGCTGCATTGGATTTCCACACTTCAAACAAAATGCCTGATTGTCGTTACACTCAGCACCGCACTTACTGCATATCATAATAAACTTTCCCTTCCTGTTTCTCTTAATTTTAGATAACTAAAATCAAAAATATAGTCTGAAGTCAAAATGACCTCAGACTATATTCTATCTCATATTACCCTTGAATAGCAACCTTTTTTTTCATTGGTCACTATTTTTTAATCTTAGTTACTGTAACTCTACAGTAAAGCACCTTACCATTAACCTTCGCAGTGATAGTTGTTGTTCCCACTGAGCGTCCAATAACGTTACCATTTGCATCTACAGTTGCAATTCTTCTGTTATTTGTATACCACTTAATATTCTCTGTTGCACCAAATACATCAAGTACATATGTGTCATACTGCTCAACTGTTATCATTGTTGCATTAAGAGCTGGCACTATAACTGTAAATGATGCCTCAACACCTGAGTCAGCAACACAGTAGATTTCCGTTTGTCCCTGTCCGATAGCTTTAACAACTCCGTTAGAATCAACAGTTGCTACACAAGGATCTCCTGTTATCCATGTTACCTTATCTGTTGATCTGGTTGGCTTAAGTCTGGCATTAGCCGCCTCTGTCTGTCCTGGTAAAAGAACCATCTCTGACATGTTTAGAACTACTGATGTAGCCGGAATAGATGGTTTAACCGTTACCTTTACTCTGCCTTGTATCTGATTACCATCTGTCGATGTAGCATATACATAACATATACCTGTCTTTATGGCTGTAATCGTTCCATTAAAGTCAACTGTGGCAATAGTTTCATCTGATGTTGTCCAATCCACCTCTGTAAATGTTGCATCACTTGGTGTGATTGTTGCCGTAATAGTAACTGACTGTCCCTCTAAAATAGTTACTGACGATGGATCAACCGTAATCTTATCTACCGGCTTTACTGATGTGACTGTATACATATCGTACACACCACTTCCATCTGCTGCTGTAGCTGTAATAACTGCTGAACCATAATCCTTTGCTGTAATATTTCCCTTTTCATCAACAGAAATTATATTTGGCTTACTTGAAGACCATATAACACCAGTATTTGTTGCTGTATCAGGCTTAACTATAGCCTTAAGTCTTCTTGTTACGCCTTTATTGATGTAAGGATTTTTATCCTCAATTTCAACACTAGTTACAAATTCATACACTGTAACCTTACAGCTTGCTACAAGTCCTCTCTCTACTGTTGTTACAAGGATGATTGTAGAACCGCCGGATATACCAGTAACAACGCCATTTGCATCTACTGATGCAACTGATGGGTCACTTGACATATATGTAACAGCTTTATTATCTGCATCTAATGGTGTAATTGTAGGTATGATAACCAACTTTTCACCTGTATAAATTGTAGCATCTGTATAGTTAAGAGAAATACCATCTACTGGCTCTGTAACAATGACAGTACACTTTGCAACCACCGCAGAATCGGCACTTGTTGCTGTAATAACACACTCACCTGGTCCAATTGCTGTAACCATACCTGTCTGGTCAACTGTCGCAATATTACTATCTGATGTAGACCAAACAACTGTCTTGTTCCAAGCATCATCTGGTTGTACTACTGCGTTAAGCCAGAATACTGTGCCCTTTCTTACTGTCATTTCCTCTGTATTAATTATAATACCGGTAACTGGCTGATATACAGAAATATTACAGTAATCAAATACACCACTATCCTCTGACTGACAGATAATTGTCGCACTACCGCTTCCAACTGCTGTAACATTTCCTGTTTCATCTACTGTTGCTACAGTAGGGTCTGATGACTTCCAAATAAGTGTCTTATTTGTTGCATCTTCTGGTGTTACAAGGGCTGTAAGTCTAAATGTGTCACCAATCTTTAATGTCTGCTCATTATAATCAAGTGTTACCTCTGTAACCGGCTGATTAATATAGAACTCACATGTATCAATAAGGTTAAGTCCATCAACACCTGTATCAACTGTCTGACAGATAATTGTTGCCTTACCAGGCTTAATAAATGTAACTAAACCATTCTTATCTACTGTTGCTACGTCTGGGTTTGAAGACTCCCATGTAACTGCTGTATTTACACCTTCACCCTCTGGTGAGATTGTATATGATAACTGGTATGTTCCAAGAGACATACTGCAGTCAACTCTATCCTTTGTAAGCTCAATGCCTGTAACAGGAACTCTTACGTGAACCTTACAAGCAGCTACAACAATACCATCAACAGTAATTGCCGAAATAACAACATCTCCACCCTTATGTGCCTTAACAAGACCGTTAACTGCTGTAGACTTTTCTACTGTTGCAATATTCTCATCAGATGAAACCCATTTAACTTCAAGGTTGTCTGGTATTGTTCCTGTATCGTTATTGAAAATAAGTGTCAACTGATATTCACTGCCAACTGTAATTTCTACTTCCTTTGGCTCGATTTCAACACCACTTACAGGTTCTTTAACAAGAACTGTACATGTTGCTGATTTCTCGGTACCATCTGCTGATATCTGAATACCTGTAATAACTGCTGTTCCTGTGTTAGGACCTGCGTTAACAGTTACAGTATACTTGTCATCTTCATTGTAAACAACAGATGCTATATTATCATTACTTGATTTCCATATAATCTTTGTTCCTTCACTTGTATCAGTAGGAATTGCTTTTAATGTAAAGCTTTCACCTCTATTTAATGTATGCTCTGTCTCACTTAACATAAAATTGTCAACAACTGATACATTGATTGTAGCTGTATGAATTGTCTCTGTATCTGTTTCATAAAGCTTATTACCAATAATCTGAGCTGTAATAGTTGCTTTACCTGATGATACAGCTTTAAGATTTCCGTTGGAATCCACTGTAACTACTGCTGTATTTGATGAATACCAGTTAACAGATGACTGTAAACTATCTGTAACATTAACCTTTAAAGGTACTGTATCGCCTACAGACAATACTCTGTCACCACCATATATACCAAAAAGAATTTTTACATTAATATACTGACCAAATTCCTTGGCTAACGCTTCCTCATCCTGCGCTATGCCCTCAATACCGGCATAATCAGAATTTGTAAGAGACATATAATCATATGCTGTATACATAAATACTCTTGTAATACCAGCCATATTACCTATTACACGACCCATCTTGTCTATTGTAACATAAGTATTTGATTCATCTTCCTCACCCCATGTAAGAAGTGTAGGGTCTGAAGCATTTACCTGACCTTTTTCAAATACACTTACATATTCACTTGGACCAACCTCTACCTGAGTTGTATTACCAAATTTCGCTTTAACTAAAACTGTGAATTTTACTGACTGTCCATCAGGTGTCATAGCTGTAATATCTGCCTGTCCTGCTCCAACTGCTTCTACACCACCTATACAACTGCCAATTACATCATTGATTGGTACAATCTTTGCAACATTCTCATTTGACGAAATCCAACTAAGACTTGTAGCATCACCATTAGTACAATAGTTTGTATATAATCTTGCTATATCTCCAACGTTCATTACATTAAACGTAGAAGACTGCGCTTCCAATTTAATAGTAATATCACGTGTTAACACCTTATTTGCTGATGTTCCATCTGCAAAAGTCACTGTATATTCACAAGAAATTCTAGTTGTACCAGCACCGATAAACACAAGCTTAACTTCAGCACCATTAGAACCGGATACCTCTGATGTAGCCGCTACTTCATCATCAGAGGTTGTCCATCTAATATTTGTAGACACAATCTCTTTATCCTCCGGAGAAGAAGCTAATGCAACTGTAAAGGTTGGCTCCTCATCATTTAAAAGCCATGTTGTTTTTTCTTCTGACATTTCCATTGTTACAACAATCTCGTCAGCAAAAAGTATTGTCATACCAACAATTGATACTGTTAATATAACAGCTAATGCTGTTAATACCTTCCAATGCTTCTTTATCTGTTTTGTGATTTCTCTCATCATGACTCCTCCATCCGTAAATGCTTTATATTCAAGCTTGCGCTAAGTTTCCAATATCACTTAATCTGTTTATCGGCATAGAGTTATATAAACTTTACCCATATATTGAATTTTTTTATATTTTTTTTAAATTTTTTTCAAGATATTGTGTTTTTCGATACTTTCTTCCTATCTTAGGCGATTAACCTCATACTCATCCATCTTTGATACACAGTAAAGAAGACTTCTATACCTTGTTTCCAAATCACCTTCGTCTACTGTAATATCCATAGATGCAGCTATATCATTAATAAGTCTGTCTGTTATTCTTGTTCTCATTGATACGAGAATATTTCTCTTTTCCTCAAAGGTCTCAGCGTCAAGAAATGCCAAGAGATCAGCATTAGGTGTCTCTATGCACTCATTATAACTGTCTTTAGACTCTTTATCTTCCACTTTTTCTTCTACATTGACAGCAGACTTTTCTTCAACTAAACTATCTTCTTTCTCCACCGTTCTCTCGATTTTCTCAAACCTGTACTTTTGCTTTACATCAGGATATTTAACCTTATCTACTTCACTCATAAACATGGTAAGCGGTCTTGCGTATGTGTTAAAGCCTCCATACAAAGCCTGATAAACAACAAGCTTTTCATTCCCCTCACTATAAGTAGCAATACACACTATCTGATATAATCTGTTTTTAAAATGTCTATAAATTTCACCTGGCTGTGGATTTCTTCTCTCCATAATAGTCCTCCTAAAATACCTTCTATAATAAGTAATAATAGATTATAAAGAGTTGCCACTCTTCTATATAGAAGAAATATGGCAACCCTTATGTATCTTATAAGCTAGCTTCAAGATTCTTTCTGATAGCTTTGATGAATTCTTCACTTGTAAGTGTCTTTGGATTAGGTGTAGTTGTGATAATAGCTAAATCACCAGTCATCTCACCATCCTCAATTGTCTTGATACATGCAGCCTCAAGCTTATCAGCAAATGCCATAAGCTCTGGAAGCTTATCAAGCTCGCCTCTCTTACGAAGAGCACCTGACCATGCAAATATTGTTGCAATAGGATTTGTAGAAGTCTTCTCACCCTTTAAGTGCTTGTAATAATGTCTCTGTACTGTACCATGAGCAGCCTCATACTCATAATTTCCTTCTGGTGATACAAGAACTGATGTCATCATTGATAATGATCCAAATGCTGTAGCAACCATATCACTCATTACATCACCATCATAGTTCTTACATGCCCATATATATCCACCCTCTGAACGCATAACTCTGGCTACGGCGTCATCAATAAGAGTGTAGAAGTACTCAATACCAGCCTCCTTAAACTTAGCATCGTACTCATTATCATATATCTCCTGGAAAATATCCTTAAATGTGTGGTCGTACTTCTTTGAGATTGTATCCTTTGTAGCAAACCATACATCCTGCTTTGTATCAAGTGCATAATTGAAACAGCTTCTAGCAAAGCTCTCAATAGATGGCTCAAGATTGTGCTGTCCCTGAAGAACACCTGCTGACTTAAAGTTATGAATGAGCTCTCTTGTCTCTGTTCCATCCTCTGCAGTAAACACAAGCTCTGCCTTACCAGTTCCTGCAACCTTCATCTCGCTTGCCTTATATACATCACCATAAGCATGTCTTGCTATTGTGATTGGCTTCTTCCATGTCTTAACATATGGTTCAATACCCTTTACAATAATTGGAGCTCTAAATACTGTTCCATCAAGGATTGCTCTAATAGTTCCATTAGGACTCTTCCACATTTCTTTCAAATCATACTCTGTCATTCTGGCAGCATTAGGTGTAATAGTCGCACACTTAACAGCCACACCATACTTCTTTGTAGCCTCTGCTGAATCTACTGTAACCTGATCATTTGTCTCATTTCTATATTCAAGTCCAAGATCATAATACTCTGTCTTTAAATCTACGAATGGTAACAATAATTCATCCTTTATCCATCTCCAAAGGATTCTTGTCATCTCATCTCCATCCATCTCTACTAATGGTGTTGTCATTGTAATCTTAGCCATTGTAATTCCTCCTGAAATCATATTTAAATAAATTAGTCTATATCAAAAACCACTTTCATAATATAGCACGGTTAAAAAGCATTGGCAATATTTTTGTAAATACATAAATAGTTTTCCTAGAATGTAATCCTTGTATTTTTTATAATTCTAGACTTGTACTCAACTTCCGTGGCACCAATATTTTCCGGTCTTGCACCTTCAAATGTCATTTCTGATGGATCCTTTGCTTCCACTATTGTATATTTGACTGTCTCTGTCTCATCAAAAATATCATCCTTATTTGTGTTATATAACGCCTCAACTGTAACTTTTTTTACATCTTTTTTCGCAACCTTTTTCTCGTAATATCTTGCAGCACTTATAACCTCTTCATTACCGATAAAATCGCTTGACTCTATACGTATAAATCCGTCACTTGTATCTTTTACAAAAAGTACACTATCAACCTTTAACACCCTTAGTCCCTTCATTTGAACAGATACATCATAATAATCCTTCTTTTCAACATCATTTAAAACAAGAATTATTCTCTTTCCATTGCTGTATGCTATAACAGACTTATATATATTCGGAGTGGCACCCATAGCCTTTTCAACCAGCACACTGTACGTAAAGAACAGTATAAGAGAGGCAACTGCTATAATTCCCATAGCAATCCATTGATAATATCTTATAGGCGTCAATACAAAAAACTCCTTAAAAAACACTGCCATAAAAATAAATATGCCCACAAATGTAACATACATAATTTTTCTGAGCTTGTTAAAAGGTGTGCAAACCTTATGAAGCTGTATAGCCGATGCTATAGCTAATCCATACACTGCCATCGTGCATCTCTGTGCCTCTGTAGCCTTTGTCAGGTACCCAAAAAATTGTGATGCAAGTATATTTGTCACAACAAGTAATCCACCTGGAATAGACATCCTAAATACATTGGCTAAAAAAGAGCCTTTTACTCTGTTTATGTTTGGCTCCAATGCCAGTATAAGCGATGGCAATCCGATGCTAAGTGAACCAACAAGCGTCAACTGTATTGGCTGAAACGGATAACTAAATGGTAAAAATACAAATATTATAGCAAGCAATGTTGAATATACTGTCTTATTCAAATAAAGTGCTGCTGACCTTTGTATATTGTTTATTGTTTTTCTGCCTTCAGCCACAATTGCAGGCATATGCGCAAAATTAGAATCCAATAAAACAATCTGCGAAACATTTCTCGCCGCATCTGACCCTGACTCCATTGCTACACTGCAGTCAGCCTCTTTTAATGCCATAACATCATTTACACCATCACCAGTCATTGCCACTGTGTGTCCAGCTTCCTTTAACGCATTAACTATAATAAGCTTCTGATTTGGGGTCACTCTACCGAATACAGAATACTTAAGTGCTGCTTCTTTTACATCATCATCTGTTAATAAGGTTGACGCATCAATATAATTATCAGCATCATAAAGTCCGGCTTTCTTTGCAATATTTGCTACAGTCAACGGATTATCGCCAGATATTACTTTTAAGTTGACACCCTGATTTCTAAAATATGTAAGCGTAGCTTTTGCTTCGTCTCTGATTTTATCACTTACTACCACAAGTGCCTCTATATTGTTCTCGTTAGCAAGAACCAAAACTCTAAGCCCCTTCCTTGCATAGCCTTCTATAAGCTCTTTGATAGACGAATCGCAATCTGATGCGATAAATTCCATAGCACCCATATAATATGTTCCCTCTTTCTCAAAAGAAACCATACTTCTCTTTTTTGCTGAGGAGAATCCTTCCTTGGATACTACGATATACTCGCCATCTCCCACTTGAAATGATGACGCAAATTCCTTAACTGCCTCAAATGTTGGATTATTATCATCAAGAACACTTGTATAGGCCTTTAATAATTCTCCAACATCTGACTTTGTCAAACCAGCCTTTATAGGTACTACATCTTCAACTATCATTGTGCCTTCTGTAATAGTTCCTGTCTTATCAAGACAAAGCATATCAACTCTCGCTAAGGTCTCAATACAAAACAGCTCCTGAACTAATACTTTTTGTTGTCCAAGCCTTATAACACTAACTGCCAGGACAACACTTATTAAAAGTACAAGTCCTGATGGAATCATTCCGATTACGGCTGCAACTGTTGCTATGACAGCTTCTTTGAATGAACTTCCCATACTAAGCTGATTGAGGTACAAAAGTCCTGCAATTGGCGCCAATGATATTGTGACAATTTTTATAATAAACTTTATTGATTTAAGAATTTCCGAATGAGGCTTTTTTACATATTTTGCTTTACTAACAATCTTATTGACATAGTTATCCTTGCCAACATGAATAACCTTTGCCTTTACACTTCCTGAGATAATAAAGCTTCCTGATAAAATCTCATCTCCCTCTTTTTTATATACAGGGTCTGCCTCTCCTGTGAGCAGGCTTTCATTAACCTGACATTCACCTTCTACAATAATGGAATCTGCACATATCTGATTGCCATTTCGAATGCACATAATATCATCAAGTACTATTTCTTCAAGGGTAATCTCCTGCTCTTTTCCATCTCTTATAACTCTAGCATGAGGTGCTGAAAGAAGTGACAGTTTATCAATAACCTTCTTTGAACGAATCTCTTGAACTATTCCAATAAGAACATTCCATAAGACAACTCCCATAAACATAATGTTTCTATAGGAACCCACAAATATAACAAGCAACGCTAAACATACATTAAGAATATTAAATAATGTAATTACATTTCCTGCCACAATCTGCCCAATAGATTTTGTTTTTACAGAATAATTGCCATTAACTAAACCTTCTTTTTTTCTAATATTTACTTCATCACTAGTAAGTCCAGTATACAAATCATTTTCCTGTAACATAAAATAACTCCCCTGCTCTTTAGTTTCCCTTAATAATAACTGAATAATTCATTTCGATTAACCTATTTATAATCTAAAATGCCACCCTGCTCCTTGATATAATCAGTCCATTCTTCATCATCATAGTCATATGTCATGTATCTGATTCCGCCAAAACCATACATAACATTATATTCCTCATATCCAAAATTACATTTATATGAAAGTAAGCTTGATGAAGTGTCTGTTGCCCACGGAATACACTGATACTCAGAAAGCACCCCTGACTCCAGCGCAGAGAGTACAACTAAACGTATCTTGGCATTTCCACCATATACATTAGAACTGTTAATATCCTGCGCCCACTGCTGATAAGTCTTTGTCAATGTTTCCGCTGTTCCATCGCCATCAAAGTCATACGTGATATCAAGTGTATCAACTGTTGGATCCCAGCCACATTGCTCATGAACAAATCCACCATTGTACATAGGATCAGTGTACAAACTAATTACCTTGGTTGGATAAAATGCGTCACCAGCCCATGCACTACAAATCATCTCTATCTTTCCTGTAGCACAATCCTTGAATCTATCCTTAGCACCACACATAAACTTAATCTGAATCTTTCCATCAAAGCCAGTTCCCTTTGTGGCTTCACCTAGCATTTGATTTAATAAATCCTGCCTTGCAATATCTGCATTGGAAAGAGATGATGCAGAAGATACCATACACCTAATTTCCACATTCTGTCCCTCTGTATAATTGCCATCTGCTATAGCCTGGTCATATACTGATTGGAATAAAGCTTTTGCTTCATCAAGGTTGTACCCTGATATTGACTTGTACGCTTCGTCCAAAGTCTTATAAGTCTCTTCCTCACCATACTTAATCTTATAGACATTTAACAATGCCTGCTTTGCCTCGTCTGATTTTCTGTACTGAGAGTCAGCATTTTCAGTAATGTCTGTATAAAAGGCAGCATTTAGCAGATAGTACACCGGCTTGTAGCCTGGTGCTGTCTCTGAAACCAATCTCTCTCTATCAATGGCACGTGACATAGCTTTACGAAAATCATCATATGATAACACTCTCTTGTTTGTCCCATCCTTAAGGTCCAGCTCAAGCTTCGTCAAAGCATCAATATCTGTTGCAAAAACCCATCTTGATGTGTATGTGCCATAGGTAGAATATAGCCTGTCTGACGAGCTATATATTTTCATATCATCCCCATTAAGATTAATGCTATCAAGCTGACCGCTTAAAAACATTTGAATCTGTTCACTGTGTTCCGGCACAATATCCGCTATAATCTTTGTTGTCTGGAATTGTCCTTTATGATTATTATCATTGTAGCCATACCATTTGTCATTCTTTATCATAACAATCTGCTTGTCTTTTTCAAATGTAATAAGCTTATATGGACCATATGACATATATGTTTTCACTGAAGTTCCATATGTTGTTTCAACCTGACCATCCTTTTCAGATTTACCCTTATTGTAAATATCCTCATTAACAATCCAATTAGATGTCATATTTGCATAAAAATAAAATTCATGAACAGGATTAACAGTGATATACTGAAATGTATAATCATCTACCTTAACCAAACCTACTTGCTCGAACGTAACCTGTTCATACTGTCCGTCTGCAACATAAAGATAACCAGGTACTGACGTCTCATAATCCTTACCTGTAGCTAAAAATGTATCGTAGATTAGCTTTGCAGATACGTAATCTCCATTTTCTCCTTCTGCTACTGACTCATCTCTGTATTTTGTATCGTCAGTAATAGATACCATTCCATTAGTACCCTCTGGAGTAATATTCCAAAAACCAGACATATCTAAATATATCTGTTCCATTGTATATCCTGAATTTATGGCATCTTCAACAGTTTCAAATCCCTTACTTGAAAATGAGTATAAAATCTTTTCACCATTCTTTTCCGGATAAAAATAATTCATAGCATTATAAATTGCTATATCTGATTTATTATAGTCATAGTAAGCTTCTGCTCTATGGTTATTCATATTCGGATCAAGCAAAAGCTTCATAGAGTTGATATATGTGTCAGCATTAATAGGAGTCCCGTCTTCAAAACAAGCCTCCTTGTTTAGGCTTATCTGCCAAACACGTCCGGTCTCATTGGCTGATATACCATATTTCTCCTTATCTTGAAAATCAGCAGTTACATCTTTAATATTTTCAGCCATCTCAAATGTCCATTGAAAATCACCATTATCATCTGCAGTAATATCAACAAGACCCATCTCTGTATATAATGCAATTGCATTATCTTCGCTATTTTCCCTTGTATGTGGATTTAAGCTTTCAGGACTACTTTCCATATAAGTATTGTAAGTATATGACTTCTCTGATGTATTCTCTTCCTCACTATCTCCACATGACACAAGTGACATTATCATTGTTGCCACGAGACCTAATAAGAGGGCTCTATTAAAGAGCCCAGAATAACTGATTTTCATAAAACTTCCTCCTAATATCCAATGTAAAATCGGCTTTACATTGATAACTTCTTACTCATGATATCTTTATTAACCGAATACAAAAGCGCATTTTCCGCTGAAATTTTGCCCTCATTATACAGTCTTAGTATATCTCCATCCATAGTTCTCATACCGTCAGCGGCTCCTGAATAAATGACATTATCCATCTGAAATACCTTTGACTCCCTAATCATATTTCTAATAGCAGAATTACATACCATAATCTCAAATGCCGGTACTAATCCACCATCTGTTGATGGAATGAGCTGCTGAGACACAACTGCCTGTAATACCATTGACAGCTGGATTCGTATCTGCTGCTGCTGTCCCGGTGGAAATACATCTATAATTCTATCAATTGTTTTAGCCGCACCAATAGTATGAAGTGTTGAAAAAACAAGCTGTCCTGTTTCTGCAGCTGTTATAACAGTCTGTATGGTATCATAGTCTCTCATCTCACCCATAAGAATTACATCAGGCGACTGTCTAAGAGCTGCTCTCAAGGCAGTAGCAAAGCTCTCTGTATCATTCTGAACTTCTCTCTGACTAACAATACTCTTTTTGTGTCTATGAATAAACTCAATGGGATCTTCGATTGTTATAATGTGTTTTGTCTGCTTTTCATTTATCTCGTCAATCATACTTGCAAGCGTAGTAGACTTACCACTTCCTGTTGGACCTGTCACAAGAATAAGACCTTTATTGATATTTCCCAAATTAATTACAGACTCTGGTATACCAAGTGCCGTAAAATCCGGCAAATCAAACTTAACGACACGAAGTACCGCTGCATAAGAGCCTCTCTGCTTATATACGTTACATCTAAAACGTCCTAAACCACTAAGAGAGAATGAGAAATCATCATCACCCTTCTCCTGAAGCTTTTTAATGTCACTATCCTCATAAAGAGCATAAATCTCATGGACAAGCTTTGATGTATCCATATGTGTCAACTTTTCCTGAGTAAAATTAACAATTTCTCCATTAATCTTAATTGCAAGTGGTCCACCTGCAACAACATATACATCTGACGCTCCTTTTTCAATGGCAGCTGTCAATACATCCATCATTTTTAATTCCATATCAACCACCCCACATATCTGGCAGCTCTTCCTCACCTGTAGCCTGGCCACCTTCTGAATATACATAATTTGAAATCACTGTGTATCTTTCATTTACATCATATGAATTAAAGCGAACAACCATATTAAAGCTCAATTCATCATTAATTATTGCCTTAAAAGTTGCCTCTATACTTTCTTCACCTGGTATATAGGTGACCTCTAACTCTTCATCACCCAGTTCATCAAGATAATCCTTAAGATGTTTAAAATATTCCTCATTGGAATCAAACTCCAATAAATTCTTTATACAATACAGCATCTCATCTAACTGTGCTAAATTATCAACTATTAACGATGACGCCTCGTAGTATTCAGTAACATAGTCTGCATTCTTCTCTGTAAGATGCAACTCAGCCTCTGCAGATGTATAGGATAAAACACCAAATGTTGTAAGGCACAATATAACAAATATCATCAGTACTGAGGTTACACCTGTTCCTATCTGAAAACCTGAATTTCCCTTCATCACTGCACCTCCTTGCTGACATACTGTCGTACATTTAAGGAGTATATTTCTTTTCCGGAATCTATATTGTCAATCACAATATCATAACTATAAAGCGTTCCGGCATCATTTTCTATCTCTGACCCTAAAATACTTACAATAACCTTTTCCTCAAAAAAGGCCTGTTCCTTCTCTACATACTCCATATCTTCATTAAGATACTTTGTATAAATACCCTCGTCATTATAATAAATCACACCAGCTTTAATCTTTTCGGCAACAGACTGTGTATGTATAACAGAATCAGAGAGCCATCCGTTCTCATTATTCATATTGTTTGCTTCTGCATATAACTCCATAGTGATAACCGCAGCAACAGAGAAAAACAATATAACTATGATAAATTCAGTTAAAAATGCTCTTGTTTTATTTAACTTTTCCAACTTACTGCTCCTTATCTGTATGTACCAACATACACATCAATTGATTTTTTCTGGTTCTCACTTTCTATAGATATAGTAAGCACCCTTGTAGTCTGGTCAATGGTTACATTAAACCCCTTAACTTCTGCCAAGATATCTCCAAAATCAAGGTTATAATCATCATTTCTTGCAATTGTTGATTCTTTAAGCTTCCCATCATTGCAAAAAATTAGCGTCTTATATTCATAATCAGCTTCTACATTTTCTATGACGAGTACAGGCACTCCATCCTTTTCCTCTACATACACTCCGTTTTCAACTGAGCTGGTTCTTACCTTGTTTGTAACATAGGACAAAATATTTCTTGCATTATTGTTATTTTCGCTGGAATCAACAATCTTACCATATACATTGGACCCCATAAGAATTAACATTACTGACATTACGGCAAAAATAGCAAAGAGAACCAACATAAACAGCATATCTATTGAATGTGCTTTCTTTTTCATATTTCTCCTCCTACTCTTCCTGCACTGGGGCAACAAGGACATTTGGCTTAACATTAGGACCTAAAAGCTCATATATAACTATGAACTTGTCATGGTCTATAATTACTCCGTAGTTGTCCTCTATGTATTGCAAATCCTCAGGATATGTACCTTCTATGGCATAACATGCAATAATAGCATTGTCTATGGATGTTTTTAAAACGTTAATCTCATTGTCATCAACCTCATCTGAGACATTTGAAATAACAATAACAAAAAACATAAAACATACTACAAACAATAAAACTCCAAAAACAGAGCTCGATATTAACTTTTTTTTCTTAAAAAGTCTCATATCTTTTCTCCTTAAATACTAACCAATAGACGACATAATACTTGTAAGTGGCAACATAACTGAAACTAGTATTCCACCTATAATAATCGATAAAATAGCGACAAGTGTTGGCTCAATATATGATAAAAGCTTTTCGATTGAACTATCCACCTCATCCTCATATATCTTTGTCATCTTATCCATAACAGCATCAAGCTGACCTGCCTTAAAACCAACATTAATCATTCTGTTCTGCATTCCATCAAACATTTTTATTTCTTCTAATGCTTCTGTGAACGACTTTCCTTCCTTGAGAAGGTTTCCACACTTTTCAATCTTATCTCTTGCTGCAACATCTGTAACAATGCCCGGTGCAAGCTCCAATGCCTTCTCAAGAGAGTATCCACTAGAAATCATCATTGATAAAACTGATGCGAATCTTCCAGCCGACATCTTCTTACTAAGGCCTCTCAAAAGTGGTAATTTAAACGATAATCTTTTTAACGCTTCACCATATCCTAATGCATTAGCAATATATATAGCCAATATCAACACGAGAACAATTCCTGTTATAACAAATGCTATATTACCAACAAGCATTCCTGCATTCATTATTGATTTGCCTGTGTTGGAAATCTCTGTTCCCATATTATTGAAAACCTTCTCGAAGATAGGTAATACATTTGTCACAAGAAGAGCTATAACTGCAGCCATCATAACAACCAAAAGAATTGGATAGGTTATAGCCGATTTTATAGACTTTTTAATCTTTGCCTCTCTCTCATAATATGCATTAAGAGCACGTAAAACCTCATCAAGCTTTCCTGATTCCTCACCAATATGAATCATGTTAACCATATACTTTGGGAAAAATCCAGCATTTTTAACAGCCTCATAAAGCATTCCTGTCTCTACTACATCTGCTGCAAGCTGTTTAAAAGCTTCCTTGGCTTCTTTGTCCTCACAGCTTTCAACTAATGTTTCCATACCATCATAAAGTGGAATACCTGCTTGTAAGATTAATGATATCTGTCCACAAAAAGACGCTATCTCATCTGGTGGCAGCATTCGTCTGCTGCTTGTTTGTTTAGCCTTCATTCCTTTTTTCCTCCTAATATCTATAGTTTTCTAAATAGTTCTTACCTTTTCCACCGCCGGCATCAAAAGTTGTATCATAAAAATGCCATGAGCCATCATAATATACCTGATTCCATGCGTGATATTCCTGCTTACTTGTTGTTACATATCCTTCAACAACAATACAAGGAATATTTTGTGCTCTACACATTGTGGCAAATAACGCTGAATAATCACCGCATATTCCTGCCATATTTTTCAAGCATCTCTCTGTATCCATATAACCAACAAGGGCATTCTTAGATACATAAGATGCAAAATCATAATCGTAATCAATATTCTTTACAATATACTCATAAAGTGCTTTCACCTTGGCCTCATCTGTAGTTTTACCGGCACATAATCTATACGACAAATCTACAGCTGTTGTAGTTTCCATATAATATACATAAACATTTGAATATGTATATGCCTCTGTCAGACTCTTTATATTGGCATATTCTGTGATTGCATTTTTCTCTGAATATTTTCCAGAAGATGGATTCTTCTGAAGGATTCTAACACAATATGTTGCTGCTCCCTTTGTAAGAGGCACAGCCACAAAGTTATTACTAATCTTAAGAACATACTGGCCTATAAGCGTTCCCTTGCTGGTCTCCAGCCTTACCTGAACAACCGCATCTGTATCTACAGTTGATTTAACCATTACATAGCCATTATTAATATTGCTATAATCTATGACATATCCATTAAGATTACTTACAGCTATACCTGGAGCTGATGGTTTCTTAATATCAATAACATAATTATACACTGGAGCCTTTGTTGTCTGTTCCTCTGTTGTTGGAGGAGCTGTTGTAGTTGGCTTCGGTGTCGTAGTCGGCTTTGGTGTCGTAGTCGGCTGCGGCGTTGTAGTCGGCTGCGGTGTTGTAGTCGGCTCCGGTGTTGTAGTTGGCTCCGTTGTCGTTGGCTCAGTAGATGTATCTTCTACTGAGGTTGTCGCCTCTGACGAAGATATATCCACCGAAGATGTCACCTCATCAGATGAAGGCTGATGCTGGAACGTGGTTGTCCCATCAATCGTTTTATCCTCACCATCTGTAGTATTATTTTCAGATGTAGTTATACTGTCTCCTGATGGCTCCGTTGCCACCCCTTCTGCCGTCTCTATAACAGACGATATATCATCACCACAACCTGTCAATGTACCAAAAACAAGTGTTAATATAAGCATTAAGGATATACAACGCACAAACACGTTATTTGTTTTTATTCTATTATAAATTCTTATCATAGTATCTCTCATTATAATCCCTTTGTCTTTCTTATTAAGAAAAATCTTGCTTAAGCCCCTAAAACAGGTACTTAAAAATAACAATAGATACCATAATTTTACTATCTACATACACTTTTGTCAATTCAACTATTTTTTCTTGGAACATGGTCATGCTATACTGCGTATTATGTAATGTAAAACTTATTTGGAGGATCAACATGGGTGATTTATCTAACTGCGGCTGTGGCTGCTCATCAACATTCGGAGGAAATAACAACAACTGTCTTTTCTTAATCCTTATCCTTTTATTCTGCGGCGGTTCTAGCTGTGGCAATGGCTTATTTGGAGGAAACGGAAGCAGCTGTTCATCAATCATTATTCTTCTTCTCCTTTTTAGCTGCTGTGGTAACTCTGGTTGTGGCAATAATTCATACAATTCAAATTGTGGTTGCGCACGTGAGACAGACTGCGGTTGTGGCTGTGGATGCTAATTAGCAAGTCATAGTCCTATAACGACTCTGATTTAATTTGGGAGCCCTCATTATGAGGGCTCCACTTTATAATTGTTTTACTCATATTCTTTTAAGTCTTAACATATGCTTAAACAAATATGCATATTATGTGAAGCCTTATGAAACAATTGCCACCAATGACTCAGCTTGATTATATGGTCTCGTCCAACGAAAGTCTTATGTTAAAGGCACTTTTGCCTTTTATTCCAAAAGATTTTCAGCCTTTTTTAGCTACATACATAAAATATAGCGAACTAATGGCCACCATAGAGCTTTTTAGTGGCAGGAAGACCAATTCTTTTAGTAATTTTGACAATGATGACTCAAGCATCATATCCTGTCTGCTACCATATATTCCTGAAGAACATCGCCAGACACTGGAAATGTTTGAAAATTTACAAAACACAATGTCTATGTATGATGAGTATAAAGATTTGTTTACCTCATCTTTTGAAGAATCTTCTGACTGTGATAATGGTGCAAATACAGATAATTCTACAGGAATGGATATGAATATGGAAATGTTTGATATGCTTCAAGCATTTATGAATAACACAAATACATAAAAATAAAAGGAGAATAATATGGAAAAGGATTCCAGATATGAAGAACTTAAAAACAATCCAGCTTTAAAAGATATAAGCGAAGCGAAATTGGAATTGCTTATTTCTTTAGTAACAAAAGCAGAAACATTAAAACAAAATGAACTTATGCCCTTCTTTTTATCCATAACAAAGCAGGCATCTGATAAGGGTATGTCATTTAATGATGCAGAGACAGAGATAATCTTAAATGTATTAAAGAAAAAAATGTCTCCGGCAGATATTAAAAAAATTGATATGATAAGGAATCTGTCACGAATGATATCCTTAAAAGCATCAAAAAAATAAGAAAGAATCTCGCTTGCGAGATTCTCCGCCTGCGGCGGGTTGCTTCAGCAACAACTACATCTCCGCCGCAGTGCGATCCTTAGCGGAGCGTTTTTTGTTATATAGGAAAGTTTTGAGAACTTTCCTATATAATAAAATAAATCCTGAGGAATTGTATTTGCAACTCCTCAGGATTTTTTATACCATTTTATATCTCTACATCCTTTGAATAATCAATATTGTCAAACTTAAAGCCGAACATATGATAGAAATCCTCAAAATATCCATCAACATCTGCCAATTCATTAATATTCTCAGTTGTAATTTTACTCCAGATATCCATAACTTCAGCCTGAATGTCTTCTGAAAGCTCCCAATCATCAAGACGAATCTTTCCAGTCTCATCAACTACAGGCGCTCCATTAAACAGCTTTTCTGTATATAATCTGGCCATCTGCTCAATACAGCCCTCATGATTACCATGAGCCTTCATAATCTTATAAAGCACCGCAAAATACAATGGCACAATAGGAATAGCTGAGCTTGCCTGTGTAACTAATGCCTTATTTACAGAAACATAAGCCTTCACTCCTGATTCACCATACTTTTCATTAATCTTTTGAGACGATTCAAAAAGATGTTTCTTTGCCATACCAATTGTTCCATGATTATATACAGGATATGTAAGCTCTGGTCCAATGTATGAATAAGCAACTGTGATAGCCTCATCACTGAGAACGTCTGCCTCTTTCAAAGCATCCATCCAATCCATCCAATCTTCGCCACCCATAACCTTAACTGTAGCTTCGATTTCTTCTTCTGTAGCTGAAGGAATAGTTGCCTCAAACACAACATTTGTATCAACATTCCATGACTTCTCTGTGAAATCCTTTCCTGTTGTCTTAAGAGTTGACTGATACACAGTACCATCAGCCATTGTACGTCTTGGTGCTGCAAGAGAATATATAACCATATCCACCTTACCTAAATCGCTCTTAATAGTCTCAATTGTTAAATCCTTGATTTCCTTTGAAAATGCATCTCCATTAATAGTCTTTGCATAAAGACCATCTTTTGTTGCAAACTCTTCAAAAGCCTTTGTATTATAATATCCTGGTGTAGCTGTACGCTTACCATTTGATTCCTTTTCAAACATAATACCAAGTGTATCTGCACCACCGATATATGCCGCACTTATACGTGAAGCTAATCCATAACCTGTTGAGCTTCCGATAACGAGAACCTTCTTAGGGCATTCTCTCTTCTCCTGACTCTTAGCGTACTCAATCTGTCTTCTAACGTTTTCCTTACAACCCTCTGGATGAGCTGTAATACATAAAAATCCTTTGACCTTTGGTTCTACTACCATGGTTAATCCTCCTAAACTAAATCGAAGTTGTAAAAACTTTGATTATACTGTAAAAAAGTACAAGTTTTATTATATCTTGTAAATTACTTTGAAAATCAAAGTTTATTCTACCACACCAATTTACCAATGGCAATATATAATTAAATGCTATTAAATGTAGTATCAAAAACCACCAGATTTTATCTGGTGGCTGATATAAGAACCATATATACTACTGCGATTGACACTACTATCTGTATAATAGCAAATCGGAAAACTGCCTGTGTATTTGACCAGCTTTTCACCTTTCTAACATGGTCATGAAGTGGTGTTCGTGTATTTTTCAAAATGTGTATCTTTAAAAATCTTAAAAGTGCAACCTTTATAAGTCCCAGACCGCCGTCCAATATAAGTACGATAGCTACCGGAATATAGAGAATAGGACTTCCTGTCTTCATTGCCGCAATAGCTATAAATAATCCCATTGCCCTTGACCCTGCGTCACCCATCATAAGCTTACTAGGTGTTGCATTAAACCAAAGATAACCCAAAATACATACAACAAATAAAAGAATATTATAACTAAAATCTGTGGCAACGTTTAAAATCTCCATAACCACATACAAAGTCATTAATGTAATCATTGTAAGTGTTCCAGAGAGACCATCAACACCATCAGAACAATTTGTTACGTTTATAGATACCCATATGAGTATAACCGCTAATACTCCGTACACCACAGGATGAAGTGTTATAGATGTGTCAGCTGCTATAAAATTTATAGTCGTTCCATTAAAATTAATTACTGTTATTGCAATCATAACAGCTATAATCAAATCAAGTAATCCCTTCTTATATTCACCCCAAGGTGCCTTAGAGCAATCATCCAGAAAACCTGTTAACATAGCTGCAAATACAAGAATAAGATATATTATATTCTCGGTGCTAACATTTCCAAACAATACAGCTACTGCTATAAATACAACTATAAACACAAATCCGGCTCCTCTAGGCTTACCTGCCGAAAGGGTACCATCATGAGCAAATTCTCTTCCCTGATCAGTTGGAAGCTTTGAATAAAAAAGATGTATAAACAGACAAGTCAGTAAAAAAGCTGCCATTATACCTAAAAAAGCTGTCACCTGAATATTATTTAATAACTGATTAATCATTGGTTATTCTCCTGTTCTGATAATATATATTCTTTCTCTGTCATTTTTATGTTATAACCATTATCTGTAGCTGCATTCATATCAATATATGCACCTACCATAACAGTATCCCCTACTTTGTAGGACTGAGTCCCGTTTTTTATAAAAAATTCAACATTGTCCTTAACAAAATTAGAACATTGGTTATTATCTAACACAATTTGCCCATCGTCAATATATATTTTTAAATCACTAAAAACATCAAAATCCGTTCCCTCTTTTAACCCTGACACTGTAAATGACAAACTCCACATATCAAGCTTCATGCCCATTTCTTTCAATTCATTCGAATTAGATATATTTACTGTAAAGCTGTCACCATTTTTCAAATTATTCTGCTTTGAAATAGTGACCTTCAAATCACCTGCTTCAAATCTATTCCCATCAGATTTGTTTAGTGACGATAAATATTCTTCATCTATTTCAATGTCTACATAACCTTCCCCTTCAGTTCCAAATATATTAACTGTAATAAGCTTTCCTATAGACATATTGGCATTGTTTTGTTGTTCATTATCATTATAAAACCTTACTAAAATTAATGAAGCAATTATTATTAATAAAACTGCACATATTATCAGGATTTTTTTCTTATTTTTCATATCATTCTCCTGCTATTATATTAAACCAAGTATACACCTTGTTTAAATCCAGGTAAATATTAATTAAATAATTTTATATTTTTAATGCATTAAAGTGTAAAATATGCTACTATAAATGTAATTTTTATGTTTCAAAATTTAGGAGATGATATTATGAATAATATAAATGTTAATCCACATATGAAATATGGTTTTATAGGTCTTGGACTAATAGGTGCTTCCATTGCCAAAGCTCTGAGACGTGTTTATAGTGACTGCTATATTATCGCATACAATCGCAGCGAATCAGCTCGAACTATGGCGTTAAATGATGGCGTTGCAAACGTAGTTACAGATAAGGTTGATGAAACATTTAAGGACTGTGACTATATCTTTCTTTGTACTCCTGTTGAGTACAATCTTGAATATTTAAAAATCTTAAAGACAATCATAAAGCCAACCTGCATAATCACAGATGTTGGAAGCGTTAAAGCTGGTATACATAAGGCTGTTATTGAACTTGATTTAGAAGCAAATTTCATCGGCGGGCACCCAATGGCCGGCTCAGAGAAAACAGGCTACGAAAGTTCCACTGACCGACTTGTTGAAAATGCATTTTATGTTATTACACCTACTTTAAAAACCGAAGAGAATAAACTTCTTGAGTACAAGGCTATAGCTGAAGCAATTGGTGCAATACCAATTATTCTTGATTATGACCAGCATGACTATGCTGTAGCAGGCATTAGCCACCTGCCTCACATTATAGCTGTTGAACTGGTAAATCTTGTAAAGGCATCTGACTCTGATAATGGTATTATGAAGCTCATCGCTGCCGGTGGTTTTAAAGATATAACTCGTATTGCTTCTTCTTCACCTGAGATGTGGGAGCAAATATTTATGACAAATACAGATAATATAATCTCTTTACTTGATGACTATATTAATATGCTTGGCCAAGTCAAGTCCAATCTGTTAGATAAAAATGGGTCTTTCATAAATGAACGCTTCCGTCAAAGCCGCGAATACAGAGACCAATTTACTGACAGTAGTCGTAATTCAATGGTTAAGATGTATACAATATATGTTGATATTGTGGATGAAATCGGTACACTTGCCTGCGTTGTAAGCTTACTTTCAAGCAAAGGTCTTAGTATTAAGAATATCCGAATTGTAAACAATAGAGAACTTGATGCCGGTGTATTGGCTATTGACTTTAAAGACGAGTCTTCTTTAACAGAAGCTGCAAAGGTCTTAGAGGCACACCACTACAAAATATATCAAAGATAATAGAACATCTATATCAAAAGGGGCTGCAATTCATTTGCATCCCCTTTTCTTTAATCTAACACAATGTATCTAATATATCAAAATAGTTTTCAAATGTCTTTCTACAGCACAATGGATTACATATTGTGAGAGAAGTTTCACCTAATCCTGCCATCGCAAATGCCATTGCCACTCTATGGTCCTCATATGTGTTTATATCTGCATGGCTAATGCTTCCGGGATATATGGTTATGCTGTCCTCTCCCTCTTTTGCTTTTATACCCATAGCAGAAAGATTAGTGGCTATAGCACTTAATCGGTCGCACTCCTGACCTCTAATATGTCCAATATTACTTATTGTTGTTGGACCATCTGCCCATATGGCAACATTAGCCAATGTTAATGCCTGGTCTGAAAAGTTATTCATATCCAGGTTGGCAATAGCCTTTAGACATTGTCCTTTATCTTTATCCGGTCCCTCAACTACAATTCCGTCTATAGTATCATTTACAACACATCCCATTTTCTCAAGAGTTTCAACAAATCTTATGTCTCCCTGAGTTGAATTAAAATGAACATTGTAAACAATGGCCTTACAGCCGTATATTGCTGCCATACCATAGAAATAACAAGCTGCTGAAACATCAGGTTCTATCTGATATTGAGACAAATTATATATCTTAGGTTCTACATAATAGCTCATACCATCAAATAATACATTTCCGCCGAACTCTTTTACCATGTTCTTTGTAATATCAATATACGAACCTTCTTTTTTCTCACTTGTTATCTCAATATCAAGGCCACCCTTGCACATACATCCAGCCATAAGAAGTGCACTCAAAAACTGTGTGCTCTTTGAAATATCAAGTTTAACCTTCAATGGATATTTAGCATCCCCAGACTCTTTTCCATAAAAGCACCCCTTTATCTCTATTGGCAGTGAATTTTCTTCCTCAAGAAATTTAATTTCACTACCTAATTCAGTCAACACATCAAAAAGAGGCTTCATTGGTCGTTTCTTCATCTGTTCTGAAGCATTAATTGTATACTGGCCTGACGATAAACCAAGCATAGCAGTAAGAAATCTCGCTGCTGTTCCAGCACTTCCAACATATATAGAGCCTGTAGCTTTTGGTATATTACCACCATTCCCTACAACTGTTACCTGCTTTTTTTCTTCATCTTCACTAATTTCGAATCCAAGCTCCTTAAGTGAGCTTAAGAAATATCTTGAATCGTCACTAAAAAGTGTTCCTTTCAAAAGGCACTTTCCCTGTGATAAAGACGCCAACAACAATGCTCTGTTTGTTATACTTTTTGAACCTGGAACTGTAACCCTGATATCCTTACACTTCAAAGGCTTTGTGTCATATCTATCCATTTTAAATTCCCTACTGTATACCCTGTAATACTTGATAAATCTGAATTTCCATTTCCTGTGATGGTCTCATTCCAATAAAACGGCAACCGTACATTATCTCATCTCCACCCATATTTTCCATACGAACAACTTCAATAACTGAATCAAAAGCAGACTTTGTCCAAAGTACAAGATGAAGATCATAATATGTGTTCAGCTTAAGCTCTTCCTTTGATTTAAATGCAATTCCTCCTGTAGATACATTAAGTACATTTACAGTAAATTCTTCCTTTGTAAGACCTGATGTATCCTTCTTTGTCTCAAGCATATTAAGCTTAAGCACAGCGTCCATTTCCATTCTAGGTGACTTTCTCTTTTCGTCCATTTCAAATACCTCCGTTTGTTATAATAATGCCATGGCATCTCCAAATGAGAAAAATCTATATTTCTCTTTTACTGCTTCCTCATAGGCTGCCATTATATTTTCCTTGCCTGCAAAAGCAGACACGAGCATAAGAAGTGTTGATTCAGGTAGATGGAAATTTGTTATAAGTCCATCTATAAGCTTAAAGCTGTAACCAGGATAGATAAAAATATCCGTCCAACCTGACGCTGCTTCAATTCTTCCATCAGCAGTTGCTGCTGACTCAAGAGTTCTACAGCTTGTTGTTCCAACAGCGATAACTCTCTTTCCAAGCTCCTTTGCCCTATTTATTTTAGCTGCCTCAGACTCTTCAATCATGTAAAACTCTGAGTGCATATGGTGCTCTAAAATATTTTCAACCTTAACTGGTCTAAATGTCCCCAGACCAACATGCAATGTAACATGTGCTATAACTATACCCTTAGCTTCTATCCTACTTAAAAGCTCCTTTGTAAAATGTAGTCCCGCCGTAGGTGCTGCTGCTGAACCTTCATGCTTTGCATATACTGTCTGGTATCTATTCTTATCTTTTAGTTCATGGGTAATATATGGTGGAAGTGGCATTTGTCCAAGCTTGTCTAATATTTCCTCAAATATTCCATCATAATAGAACTTTACAAGTCTATTTCCATCATCTACCACTTCTAAGACCTCGGCCCTTAGCAAACCATCACCAAAAACAAGCTTTGTCCCGGGCTTACATTTCTTTCCAGGCTTTACTAATGTTTCCCATACGTCATTTTCTTTTCTCTTTAAAAGTAGAATTTCCACTTTCCCTTCATGACCTTCTCTTGTACCAAAAAGTCTTGCAGGTATAACCTTTGTATCATTTATAACAAGGCAATCACCTTCGTTAAGATAATCAATAATATCACTAAATCTCTTATGCTCTAATTGACCTGTCACTTTATCCATATGCATAAGTCTGCTGGATGTTCTATCCTCAAGTGGATCCTGAGCTATAAGTTCCTGTGGTAAATCATAATAAAAATCATGTAGTTGCATTTTAGCGAACCTCTATTCCTGTAAAATAATGCTTTAAAATTTCATCATAGGTAAAGCCTGCTTCCGCCATACCCTTGGCTCCAGACTGGCTTAGACCGATGCCGTGACCATACCCCATACCAGCAATATAATATGTATCCGGGTTATCAGGCGCCTTTGCCGGATAATTAATAAGATTATCCTTTGTCATAACAACAAACTGCTCTATATCACTTGAAGCCTTACTAACTAAGTAATTTCCCGAAGCAATGTAGCTCTCACTTATTTCTACTGCATATGTTCCATTTGCTGACAATGTAGACACATAATCTGGGTTGTCACCATATTTTATCACTTTATATTTGGTGCTGTAAAGACTGAAAATCTTCCTAAGTCTACTGCCTGTTATCACCTGACTTGAATCACCTACAACTTCAACTGAATAAACTCGTCCTGAAGCAGTCATTACAAACGGCCTGATATCTGTAATATTGCCAACAGCTATACCGTCCTCTTTCATAAGCTTTTCTATCTCGGATGTATTTAGTGTAATAACCCACGGATCGAGCTCCGGCTCCAATTCATAAATATCAGAAACCTGTCTAAGATATCCGTTTGGTGTTCCCCATACATCTTCAACATTCTCTGTACTTCCCCCACTTGTCGAGGAATAATATGCTCTGACAGGCTTATCATTATAATAAATTATCTGTCCCTTTGTTTCATCTACAGCTTCATTTGTAGACTTACGCTCAGCACCATACCCCTTATACACCTGACTTGAAGTTGTATCGCACATACTATAAGGTCTGGTTATATTAGTAGCCGTGCTAAAACCTATTGTATATGCATAGCTTCTTGCACAAACTGCTTGAGCCTTTAACGCCTCCTTATGCCATGCATACACCATCTCACAAGGCACAACTCCATAGAGATATTCTTCCAGTTCAACTATATTAACAACTTTTAGCGAGGAACTTCCACTATATCTGCCAATCTCTATGCGACCTCTATACTGACGCTCTCCTAAATCTACCACATAAACACCCTCTGAGTTACCACTTCCTGCCATAATCTGTGGATAAGCGCCTCTCTCATCAGCTGTATATAAAAATCCATGACCATTATCAGATGTAACCATAATAGCATAGCTATCAACATTTCCACTTCCAACTGTGGCCACAGACCATGTATTATGATATTTCAAGATTGGATATGCTTCTACCCCCATACTGTCTGCCATAGTCTTTGCCTCATCATAAGTCTTATATGAACCTGTAACAGATATGCTTGACTTATATGGCTTAAATGTAAACTCACCACCCGAAAGAGACATCTCTTTAGAATATGAATTATTAATTGAGTATCCAAAGACAACTGCTGAATTTCTAATTGTTATGGATGATTTATTGTAATATATTCCCTCTAAGCCCACTCTTATCATAGATGTATCCTTGTCCGCTGCGTGGACATAATCCATATTGTCAACACCCATATCCCCTACGGTTCCTGTAAAGGACAATACAAAAACAAGAGACATCATCATACATATATATTTAATTGTCCTATTACCCTTTCCCATAGTTTCTCCTTTTTATACAAACAAAGCTATATTAATCTTCTGTTTTATTCAAACCTACTTTTGTATTCCGCAATTAAAAGATCCACAACCATACCATAGCTCTTTGTTCCGTCAACCTGACCATTGACATTTAAATACGCATCATTTACCTGATTTGATACATTTGATATAGTTTCTCCAACTGGTGTCTCAAATTGATCCCAATACAAACTATTTGCCTTTAAATCTGCATCCACCGCCTCAGACAAGCTGCTTCTCACCTCTGCAAAAAGCTCATAATCTTCATCATACAGCTTATTAGATGCATATATGTATGCCATCATATAACCACTATATACAAAATCAGGTTCACCTGATGTAACACATGCTAAATAAGATATATAATTGGCCTCATCCTCACGCATAACCCCTCTAAGATGAGCCAGCTCATGCATTGCATCCGACGGCTGATTATAATCAACTGTATCTACATTTACATTGGCTTCCATGGTAAATGGAATATATATCCCAACAATCTTTGTATATGACATGTATCTTGATGCCAGCACTGGCTTAGCTGCGCCAGTACTCCATTCCAACGAATCGTACTCACGTGAAAACTCACTCATAAGCTCCTCAGCTTTATTTAAAAAAGCTCTTGTTGACTCGTAAGAAAGCCTCATTGTTCCATCATCATATTCATTTGTAATATTTTCTCTTGCCTTATTAACATTTTCCGCCAAATAAACACAAAGATTATATAAATCTTCCTTGTCATACTCAGTCACTTCAAATTCAAGATACTCTTCAAAGCTATATCTATAATAATTTGTTCCACAAAGTAACACAAATAGTATTAATGCTACACTTAAGAAGCATCCTATATTTAATAAGCCCTTGGCCGTCAAATAACCTCGTCGACCCTTGTTTTTTACTATTTTTCTAATAAAAAGAAAAATTATAGTAATAAGTAAAAGTGGTATACAATATATAACTATTTCTGCTATAGATATTGGAATCCACCTTGTAAATAAACCTATAATTATGGACAATATTCTAAAAATGACCCTTCCGTATACATACTCTGCAATAAACGGAAAATTCTTACATAAAATAATACTTATAATAGCTATTGGTATGCATAACAATAGCCATTTTCTTTTAAGCTTTAGTATTTCTCTCATTCTATTTTTCACAAACCTCTATTGCCACAAGCATTCCTTTTCCAATAGTGACGCTTGCTTCCTCTCCCTCGTATTCATTTGAAACTGCCAGACGATACTGCTTACTAGTGTCAAAATCAAAATTTGAAACCTGATACTTAAAACCCTCTAGTGTCACATTAAGCGCCGGTCCTTCCAGCTGAATAAAGGAAATATATTTATTATATATCTTATCCTTTTTAAGCTTTGTATGTCCGCTAATAATGTATATTTTATTCATCTCATCAAAAAGATACGCCCTTACGCCCTTTTCGTAAGCTAATTTCAAGAGATAAACATTTGCAAGCATATGGTCGAATCTATTACCAGTTCCTCCGATAATGTGAATCTCTTTGGCTCCCATATTAATCGCGTACATCATTGCATATTGAGTATCAGTATCATCCTTAACAGGATTTAGTCTTATAACCTGCCCTGCATTATTATTTTCATATGAAGATATTACATCCTCTGATACAGTATCCAAATCTCCCACTACTATATCCGGATGTATGCCTAATAAATTAGCAGCAGACAGTCCCCCATCTACTGCTATTATTTTGTCATAATTATTTAATTTCAAAAAGGATACTGCCCACTTTGTGTTTATGTAACCGCCAGAAATCAATAATACTTTCATAATTAAACACCTTCATATTCCTTAAAGACTTCCAAAAAGTCTTTAACATTTGCAGCAGCATCGCCCTTGTATATAGCTGAACCTGCTACAATAACATTGGCTCCTGCGTCTAAAACGGTTCTAACGTTTGCTGCTGAAATTCCACCATCAACTTCAATGTCTGTATCTAAATTTCTATCATTAAGTATTTTTCTCAATTCTTTAATCTTTGGTGTAACGCTGTCCATATATTTTTGACCACCAAATCCAGGTATAACAGTCATAAGAAGAACCATATCAACCTTGTGAAGAATATTCTCAATAACCTTAAGCTTTGTCCTAGGATTAATTGAAACACCAGCCTTAAGACCTAATTCTTTAATTCTATCAATTGTAGCCTCTAAATCTTCACATGCTTCTGCGTGAACTGTTATAATATCTGCACCTGCATCCTTGAAATCCACAAGATATCTAATAGGCTCATTAATCATAAGATGAACATCAAATACCTTATCTGTAACCTTTCTTATACTCTGAATCACTGGTAAACCCATAGAAAGACTTGGTACAAAAAGACCATCCATAACATCTATATGAATATACTGTGCTCCTGCATTATCTACTATTTTGATGTCTTCTCCTAATGCCGCAAAATCAGCTGCCAATATAGAAGGTGATAACTTAATCATTTCATCCACATCCCATCTTAATTAGTATTTCTTCCTATCTTTTATCTCTCCAAAAAATGCAACGTAATTGTCATATCTTGACTGACCAATACAACCTTTTGCAACAGCATCCTTAACCGCACAATCTGGCTCATTCACATGAACGCAACCATTAAATCTACATTGGCCCTCCAGCTGATAAATCTCCGGAAAGAACTGTCTAAGCTCCTCTTTTTCACATTCACATGTGTATATAGAGCTGAAACCAGGGGTATCCAAAAGATACGTGTCTCCGCCGAGACTAAATATCTCTGAATGTCTTGTTGTATGCTTTCCTCTTTCTATTTTCCTACTGATATCACCTGTTTCCATAACAGCAGTAGGAACAAGATAATTAAGTAATGATGACTTTCCAACTCCCGACGGACCTGCTAAGGATGTTGTCTTTCCTTTCAAAAGTTTCAAAACATCATCAATACCATTCCCATCCTTTACACTTATGAGCAAAACCCTATATCCTGCTTTTTCATATGTGCTCTTAAGTTCATATATTTCATCATCATTTGCCAAATCCATCTTATTGAAACATAAAATACTCTCCATTCCTTGCGACTCCATCATCACAAGAAATCTATCAAGAAGATTTCTATTTGGCATAGGACTTTTTGCTGCAAATACAACAAGTGTCTGGTCAATATTAGCAACTGCAGGTCTTATAAGCTGATTCTTCCTACTGCAAATATCAACAATATTACCTGTCATATCTTCTGCTGAAAGCTCTTCTATTACTACATTATCGCCAACTAAAGGCTTTAGATTTTTATGTCTAAAAACGCCTTTAGCCTTACAGCGATATATCCCTGCTTCATTTACATGAACAAAATATTCACCAGCAATACCTTTTACAATCTTTCCTGTCACTATTCCGTAACCTCAACTGTAACTTTAACTTCTTCATATATACAATTTTTTTCTGTATATACTACATAATCTTCATCGATACCATTTTCATCTTTATATGTCAATGTAAGCATAAATGTAATATCTGTAACATTTACTTCATCAATAACAATCTTGCTCTGTGGCTGAGTATAACCTGGAGCATACGCAGTTGCTATACTTGATGTAACTGGTACTGTTGTCTGCTTTCCACCATCATGTTTTACAATAAGTACCGCTGAAAGTGTACCTTCTGTAACTGGTACTGTTGTTGTTTGCTGATCCTTTGGTGTAGTATCTGCATCATTAACTTCTGAGCCATCCCCTGCTGCTCCTGCCTCACCTTCCGGTGTAGTAGGCTCTGTTGTAACTGGAACTGTAAGCGTTGGAATATCAAACTGAGAATCATCAAATCCTTTTATTGTTACCTCAGTCTTTGTCACTTCCTCAGTTGCAGGCTCACTTGGCTCTGTAACAGAAGGTCCTGTACTTACTGTTAATGTAAGCTCTGTTCCAGGAGGTGCTGATACTCCAGCCTGTACTGGTCCTACTGCAATAACCTGACCTGCTGGTACTGTCTCATCAGAAATCTCATTTAAAACAACAACAAATCCAAGCTCTTCCAAATCTTTCTTGGCATTTTCTACACGCATTCCAACTAATCCTTCTGGCACAGTAATAAGGGATGTATCCTTACCCTGACTTACATATAAATCAATATGTGCACCTGCCACAAGCTGAGTAGGCGATTTTGGATTTGTTCTAATACACATCTCAGCCTCAAGCTCATCATTAACCTCGTAGATTACACTTACATCAAGACCATACTGCTCACCTGTAAGTAAATCGTACGCTTCCTGTCTTGTCAATCCGTCTACAGAAGGAATTTCAAACTTCTTAGCTCCCTGACTGATAACAACATCAATCTTCGTAGTTTTATCTACAACTGTTCCATCTTTTATACTCTGAGATATAACATGACCCTTTGGAACTGTATTATGATACTCATACTGATGTCCGATACCCAAATCCGCATCATTCAATGCAGTCTTAGCTTCTTCTTCTGTCATGCCTACAACATATGGAACAATTGTCTGTGTTGAATCTATGCCTGTCTGTTCCTGCTCTGTTGTCTGCTTCTCATATGGATCATCCTGACTGTTATCACATTTTTTTAATACATTAACAAGTACAAGTACTACTACTATAAGGACAACCACACTGGCTACAATAGCTCCTATTGTTATGACTTTATCAAACTTAGGATTTGTTGCATCAATATCATCATCAATATCATACTCATCATTCTTATCAGCACTTGTTCTCTTAGCACTATCATCGTCCTTTGAAGCAGCTGCCATAGTGCCCGTAGCACCCTTACGAATAATAGAAATATCCTCATCTGTGATCATAATAGTTGCATTATTATTTGCCACAGGTGTCATAACAACAAAATCCTCATCTGGAGTAATAAGTGACTTCTTTAAATCAGCTATAAGTGTAGAAACCTTGAGATATCTACGCTCAGCCTTCTTCTGTGTACACTTCTCTATAATCTTTTCTACACTAATTGGCAAATCCGGTGCCTCAATTTTTGGGGAAGGAAGCTCCTCGTTAATATGCTGTAACGCAATAGTAACTGTTGAATCACCTTCGAAAGGAACCTTACCTGTAATCATCTCATACAAAGAAATACCTAATGAATAGATATCACTCTTCTCATCAATATATCCACCTCTAGCCTGCTCAGGTGAAATGTAATGAACAGAACCCATGGCATTTGAATTAATTGTATTGGCTGAAGCAGCACGTGCTATACCGAAATCAGTAACCTTTACCTTTCCCTCTCTCGATATAATAACGTTTTGTGGCTTAATATCTCTGTGAATAATATGATTATTATGAGCAGCCTCAATACCTTGTGCAATCTGTATTGCAATGCTTACAGCCTCTTTAATTGGAAGCTTACCCTTCTTTTCGATGTATTTCTTTAAAGTAATACCCTCAACAAGCTCCATAACAATAAAGTATATTCCATTCTCCTCACCAACGTCGAAAACGTTAACGATATTTGGATGAGCAAGACCTGCTGCTGACTGGGCTTCTACCTTAAACTTGGATACAAAACTCTTGTCTTCACTAAATTCATCCTTTAAAACCTTAACAGCAACATATCTGTTAAGCTTGTGATCCAATGCTTTATACACATCAGACATACCACCTGAACCAACTTTATCTATGATTTCATATCTGTCACCAATAAACATGCCTTTTCTGATCATCATATCTTCTTACTCTTCCTTTCGATATACTTCCTAAACCTCTGCAAGAACTACTGCAATGTTGTCTAATCCACCGTTTTCATTAGCTTCATCAATGAGTTTTTTTACTATAACCTCAAGCTCAGCACCTTTATTCTCGCATATAATCCTGTTAATTTCACTATCTTCAACCATATTGGTCAAACCATCTGAACAAAGTAATATTTTAGTTTTCTCTGAAACTTCAACCTCAAAGAAATCTGCCATAATCTTTTTCTCAACTCCGATAGCTCTTGTTATAACATTCTTATTTGAATGGTTTCTGGCACTATCCTTGTCTAATTCTCCGATACTAACCATCTCCTGAACCAGAGAATGGTCTCTTGTAATCTGTTTGATGTCATCATCATCTATCAAATACAATCTGGAATCGCCCACATTTGCAACATACAAGATTCCGTCTTCCAATGTTGCCACAACAAGTGTTGTCCCCATTCCTTTAAACTTTTCATCACTGGTGGCCATATCTAAAACTTTATCGTTAGCAACTGATATAGCCGTCTCAATAAGAGATATTTTATCAGTATTATCATTTTCCTTTATTGACTGCAGTACGGCATTTACAGCCTGCTCTGAGGCAACTTCGCCTGCCCTATGTCCGCCCATACCATCTGCAACAACAAGTATATTCGGGAGATTTCCAACATTTTTTTCAGAAAAGTAAACATAATCTTGATTTGTATTTCTGCTTACTCCAACGTTTGTCAACGCATATGCTTTCATTATTCTCCCTCCTTTTCCTTTATTATCTGGTCTTTATAACTCTTTCTTAATTGTCCACAGGCACCATTAATATCTCTGCCCATTTCCCTTCTAATAGTAACATTTATTCCGTATTTTTCAAGTTTATTTTTAAACTTTTCTATTGCTATTTTGTCAGATTGTTTGAAATCTCGCTCTTTTATCGGATTTACCGGAATTAGATTCACATGACAATTAATTCCTTTAAGCAATTCACCCAGCTTTACCGCTCCTGCTTCATTGTCATTTACACCTGACACAAGTGAATATTCAAAGGTAAGTCTTCTTCCTGTCTTTTCAAAAAAATATTTACAAGCTTTAAGCACTTCTGCTATAGAATAAGCTTTTGCTACTGGCATAAGCTCTTTTCTTGTATTATCATCATAGGCATGTAGTGAGATTGCCAATGTAAATTGCACCTGTCTGTCTGCCAGCTCATATATTTTAGGTACAAGCCCACAGGTTGATAATGTTATATTTCTCTGGCTAATATTTAGTCCATTCTGGTCTGAAATAAGTTCCATAAATTTCATTACATTCTGGAAATTATCTAACGGCTCTCCACTTCCCATCAGAACAATATTTGAAACTCTCTCCCCAATATCTGTCTGTATAGCATATATCTCATCCAACATTTCAGATGGCGTTAGATTTCTCTCTAATCCGTCTAATGTTGATGCACAAAATTTACATCCCATACGACATCCCACCTGAGTTGAAATACAAACAGAATTTCCATGATGATATCTCATGAGAACACTTTCTATAATATTTCCATCAGATAACTCAAAAAGATACTTTTTTGTGCCATCAACCTGAGATGTAAGAATCTGTACCGGCTTTAAAGCCTTTAAATCACACTGTTCCTTTAGTTTTTCTCTAAGACTCACAGAAATATTGCTCATCTCATCAAATGAGCGGACAAGTTTTATATGCAACCACTGGTATATCTGCTTTGCCCTAAAAGCCTTTTCACCCATATCCGCCAAAAGATTATTTAGTTCATTTAAATTAAGAGACTTTATGTCTATTTTATCACTCATAACCCCATCAACTTTCCCTAGTCTATCATAACTTTTCCAATCGACATATAAAGAAACCGTCAGTTCCATCTATACCTGGCAGCATCTGAAGGTATCCATCCTTGGCAGTACCCCTGCAAAAATTTTCTGGTACATATTCAGATATGTCAACCGGCTTAAATTGATATTTATCTAGGACATATTTCATATTATCTATATTTTCATTTTTATTCAAGGTACAGGTACTATATATAAGTTTTCCACCTTTTTTCACATACTTGACAGCATTATCAAGTATGCTTCTTTGTAATTTAATAAGCTCTGACTCTTTATCTGTATCCATATTATACTTTATATCACTTTTTTTACCTATTACTCCAAGTCCCGAGCAAGGCAGGTCAGCAATTACTATATCAACCTTATCAACAAGCTCTGTATCAAGTTCCGTAGCATCTGCCACCTGTGCCTCGATTCCATCACTTTCAGTTCTGTCGATATTTTCCTCAATCAAGGATACCTTATAGTCATTTATATCTCTGGCTATAATGCGACCTTTACCTCTCATAAGCTCCCACATATGAAGAGACTTTCCACCCGGAGCAGCACAAAGATCCACGCAGAAATCTCCCTCCCTTGGATCTGCAATAACAGAAACAAGCATAGAGCTCAAATCCTGAACACTTATAAAACCTTCATTGAATGCTTCTGTATTTTCTAAATAATCTACATTTTCAAGCAGTAATGCTCTGTCATATATCTGACTTTGCTTAACCGTTACATCATCCTTCTTAAGGCTCTCTATAACCTCATCTATCGTAATCTTTAAGCTGTTAACTCGGACGCTGATAGCTTTATCTGTTTTTGCAAAAGATTTAATAATTCTTGATGCTTCCTCAGTTCCATACTGATAAACAAGCTGTTCAACCAGCCAAATAGGCATGGAATATGCCACGTGTAAATGTTCTACCAAATTCTCTGAAGCATTAGGAATTTTAATATCATCTTTTCCTCTTACAACAGCTCTTAAAACACCATTCACAAATCCCTTAAGCTGTCCAAAGCTTCTCTTTATAGCAAGCTTTACTGCTTCATTACATGCGGCAGATGCTGGTACAGAATCCATAAATAGAATTTGATATACTGACATTCTAAGAAGATTTCTTATAAGAGGTTTCATTTTGTTAACTTTTATCTTAGAAACCTTATTTATATAGAAATCTAACAATATTTTATTTTGAACAGTACCTTCTGTAATTCTTGACATAAAAGCTCTGTCTCTTTTATCCAGATACTGATATTTTCGTAATGTCTGACGAAGGACAATATGACTAAATGTGCCCTTCTCACAGATTTCCATAAGCATATCCAACACAATTTCTCTTGTATTGACTGCTCCGGCTCCTGCATTTGTATTAGTCACGATTCTTTCCTCCAAAGAGAATAATTAATCTTAAAAGCTGTAATATAGCTGTAGCTGCACTGGCAACATATGTTAACGCTGCCGCACCTAATACCTTTTTAACTCCCTTGACTTCCTCTTCATAAAGCATTGCAGAATTAGCTAAAACACCAACTGCTCTAGATGAAGCATTAAATTCTACCGGAAGTGTCACAAGGTGAAAAAGCACTGTTGCAGAAAAACAAATTATACCCGCTGTAAGCCATGCCTGGCTTGATGAACTCGTAAAAAGTAATCCAATAAGTATCAATATCCATGATGCATACGAACCAATATTTGCCACAGGGACAAGCACTGAACGAAGCTTTAACGCCGCATAACCTTCAGCATGCTGAATAGCGTGACCACATTCATGAGCCGCTACGCCAATTGCTGCTACAGATGTGCTTGCATACGTTGAATCAGACAATCTTAAAACCTTATTTCTAGGGTCATAATGATCACTTAATCTACCTGAAACTCTCTCAATTCTTACATCATAAATGCCTTTTGAATGTAAAATCCTCTCAGCTGCCATAGCACCCGTCATATTGCATCTGCTACCAATCTTTTGATACTTATTAAAACGTGAAGTCACCATGTACTGAGCCCATAATGAAATAACAAGACCAATGATAACTAATATATATGTTGGATCAAAATAATATCCAAAAGGACTATAAGCATATAATAACATAAATTCTCCTCCTTCTTACAACTACATATACTCCTATTAACCTACTGCCCTAAGACAGTTCCCTCATCAAATCCAGCTCCACATAAGAAAGCTTCTGTTGTCATCCTCTTCTTTCCTTCAAGCTGAAGCTCTGTTATAGCCAATGCACCCTTGCCAGTCTTTACTACAACAGATTTTTTTGTTGTTTCAACAATCTGTCCCAGCTGACCTTCATACTCATTTTCAATCACATCAGCCTTCCAGATTTTAAGTGTTTTACCCTTGTAACTAGTATAAGCACTTGGCCAAGGATTTAATCCTCTAATAAGTCTTTCTATTTGGACTGCCGATTTAGAAAAATCTATATTTCCAAGTTTCTTATCAAGCATTTTAGCATAACAGCTTAGAGAATCATCCTGTACTGTGTAAGTAGCCAAGCCTTTTTCCAGCTTTTCAAGAGTTGATAAAATCAATTTCGAACCTGCTTCCATAAGCTTGTCATGAAGACTTCCACCTGTCTCGTCATCTGTAATCTCAACCTGAACCTTTTCAATCATATCTCCAGTGTCCAGGCCCTCAGCCATCAACATTGTTGTAACACCGGTAACCTTTTCGCCATCTATAATAGACCACTGAATAGGTGCTGCTCCTCTGTATTTTGGCAAAAGTGAAGCGTGAATATTAACACAACCATACTTTGGCATGTCAAGAATCTCCTTTGACAGTATCTGTCCATAGGCAGCTACAACAAACACATCCGCCTCATACTCCCTAAGTTTCATAATCGCCTCTGCATCTTTTATGCGATGTGGCTGAAACACCGGAATATTAGCCTTTATAGCTGACTCTTTTACAGGTGTAAATTGTATTTCTTTACCTCTTCCCTTTGGCTTATCCTCCTGTGTTACTACTAAGACAACATCATGTCCTGCATTAACAATGGCTTCCAACGCACCAACAGCGAAGTCTGGTGTACCCATAAATATAACTTTCATTTTGCCTCCTAACGGAATATGCTAAACAATGGCTATTCCTCATCCTCGTCATACTTTACATCTCTAAGCTCACCTTCAACCTTTTCAACGTAAAGATGTCCATCCAAGTGATCACACTCATGGCAAATCGCTCTGGCGAGCAACTCTGTTCCTTCAATTTCAAACTCTTCCATATTCTCGTCAAAAGCTTTTGCCTTAACATAATTTGGTCTTGTAACTGTTCCACCCTTTCCCGGCACAGATAAACAACCCTCATCGCCAGTCTGCTCTCCGCTTGTCTCTAAAATAACAGGATTAACCATAACGATTGGACCATCACCAACATCAATAACAACTATTCTCTTCAAAATACCTACCTGCGGTGCTGCCAAACCAACACCATTTGCCTCATACATAGTATCTATCATATCCTCAATAAGTATTTTAGTTCGTTTATTTATTTCATTAACTTCCTTACAAACCTTTGTAAGACATTCATCGCCCATTGTTCTTATATTTCTTAACGCCATTTTTTACCTCCTATTAAGCAATTGCACTCGAAATATTATACTCCAATTTACCATATAATACAAGGATATTTGCCTGTTTCATAATATTAAAACCCTGACATCGGATTAAAATCAAATTGTATTGAAATTTTTTTCATTTCATCTAGTCCATCCAGCATGTTTTCAACTGTATTCTTTATTTCAACAAGTTTTTCATACTGAGGATGCTTGTAATAAATAACCTTACGGTATACATCATTTATCTTGGATATATTGGCATCTGCCGGACCAATAGTTCTAAGCTTTCTCTCGCAAGCGAACTCTTTATCAGTTACCTGTTTTATATAATCTGCCATCTTAGCCAGCATTTGCTCATCCCTTGATGTTATAAGTATTGCCATCATGGAAACAACAGGTGGATACTCTGATATATTTCTATAAAGTATTTCCTGATTATAAAACTCTGTATAATCCTGATTGGATGCAGCTATAATGCTTGAATTATCTGGCGAATATGTCTGTATAACAACTTCTCCTTCCATATTGCCTCTGCCTGCTCTTCCTGCAGCCTGTGTCAATAACTGAAATGTCTTTTCCTGAGACCTATAGTCAGACGCATATAACGATAAATCTGCTGCAATGATACCAACCAACGTAACATTAGGAAAATCGTGTCCTTTTACAATCATCTGAGTACCTATAAGCACATCTGCCTCTCCATTAGAAAACTGAGATAATATCTGCTCATATCCATCCTTCTTACTTGTGGTATCTGCATCCATTCTTAGAGTTCTAGCCATTGGATACATTTTCTTTACAGCCTCTTCAACCTTTTGCGTTCCAGTGCCAAATGAAGCAATATAAGTAGACTCACATTTAGGACACTTCTTTGGCATTGGTATCTCATATCCACAGTAATGGCATATAAGCCTACTGCCTCCGTGCAAGGTCAATCCCACATCACAATGAGGACATTTCATAGCCACACCACAGCTTCTGCATGAGACAAATCCTGCATAACCACGCCTATTAATAAAAAGCATTATCTGCTGCTTTTTGGACAATCTGTCCTGTATAAGCTCATGTAGTTTTTCACCAAACATGGTTCTGTTGCCTTTTGCCAGTTCATCCCTCATATCAGTTATATAAACCGTAGCCGGTTTGGCTGCTTTAGCTCTTGTCTTTAATGTATATAATTCATATTCACCACTTAATGCCTTGTAATATGAATCTATTGATGGTGTTGCTGACCCCAAAACAACAGCTGCCCCCTCATTTTTCGCCCTAAAAATTGCTGCTTCTCTGGCATGATATCTAGGAACATTTTCACTTTTATAGGAGCTTTCGTGCTCCTCATCTATGATAATCAACCCTAAATTTCTAAATGGTGTAAAAACAGCTGAACGTGGTCCAATCATTATCTTAACTTGACCTTTTTTAGCTCTCTCAAACTGGTCAAACCTCTCACCTGCCGATAACTTAGAATTAATAATGGATACCTTCTCACCAAACTTTCTATAAAACCTCATAACCGTTTGATAAGTAAGTGCTATTTCAGGAATCATCACTATAACTTCTTTGTCATCAGCCAAAACCTTATCAATAATATCCATATATATTTCTGTTTTACCGCAGCCTGTAATACCATGAATAAGATGGACACCTTTAAATCCATCTTTTTTATTATCTATATAAGATTTGATGCCATCTGATACATTTTTTTGCTCTTTATTAAGGACAATATCATATGGCTTAAGGTCTGTATATCTAATAGGATTTCTATAATATGCCTCTTCCTCAACTTGGGCTAATCCCTCGGAAACCAAACCATTCACAACCGTACCCGAGACACCTAACTTAACTATAAGTTCCCACGACATCTCTCTATTTTCCATAAGTGCATTAAGAAGTCTAAGTCTTGCCGTTGCATGTTTTTTCTCATACTTTTTCACATATTCCGAAGCAATTTCATTTGATACAATTAACTTAACTCGTCTTTTTACGGCCTCTTTTTTTGCTTCTTTTATAGGAATAACGGTCTTTAAAGCCTGATTCATTGTTGAGCCATAGTTTTCTTTGATAAACCAAGCCAACGAAATAAGACGGCTCTCTATAGGTATACTTTTTGCAACAATTTCAGCAATATCCTTAATCTTGCCCTCATCATACCCGGCCGTCTCTTTTATCTCTAACACGTATCCCTGAATAAGCCTGTTTCCCCTTCCAAAAGGAATCATGACCTGCACACCGGGATATATTTTATCCTTCATATGCTCAGGGATACGATAATCAAAGCCTTTATCAAGTTTTTCATGTGATATGTCAACAATCACTTTTGCGTACATTATATCACTCTTTTTCTCTTAAAATAAAAACATATATGAAGCTTACTTGCTCTTCTTATTAAGCTCATATGCCTCTAAACAGTTGTTCATAAGCATTGCAATTGTCATTGGACCAACACCGCCTGGAACCGGTGTGATAGCTGATGCAACCTTCTCAACCTTCTCAAAGTCAACATCACCGCAAATCTTATTATCTTCATTACGGTTAATACCTACATCAATTACAACTGCGCCTTCCTTTACATATGTTTCATCTACAAAATTAGGCTTACCAATAGCTACAACTAAAATATCTGCCTGTTTTGTAATCTCTTTCATATTCTGTGTCTTAGAATGAACAACTGTAACAGTTCCATTTTCTCTCAAAAGAAGCATTGCCATTGGCTTTCCTACTATATTACTTCTACCTATAACAACACAATTCTTGCCTGCAATCTCAATATTAGAGCGTTTAAGAAGCTGAATAATTCCGTATGGTGTACATGATATAAAGCCCTTCTGTCCTGTTGATAACGCTCCAACATTCATAAGGTGGAATCCATCTACATCCTTATATGGTGAAATAGCGTCGATAACCTTATTCTCATCCATATGCTTAGGAAGTGGAAGCTGTACAAGTATGCCATTAATAGAATCATCGTTATTAAGCTTATCAATAAGGTCTAAAAGCTCTGCCTCTGTTGTTTCCTCTGGCAGCTCATGTGAAACACTCTTTATTCCAACATACTCACATGCCTTCTTCTTATTTCTAACATAGACGCAAGATGCAGGGTTGTCACCAACCTGAACAACTGCCAATGATATCTCAACACCCTGTTCCTTCAGCTTTGCAACCTTCTCTTTTGTCTCATCCTTAATTTCTGTAGAAATCTTCTTACCATCAATTATATATGCCATTTTAATACCTCCTAAAATAATCCTGTTATTACGCCGTCGTCATTAACATCTATGCCATAAGCTGCTGGTGTCTTTGAAAGTCCCGGCATTGTCATAATTGTTCCTGTAAGTGCCACAACGAATCCTGCACCTGCCGATACATAGACATCACGTATATTCACATTGAAGTCTGTTGGTCTGCCAAGCTTTGTAGCATCATCAGAAAGTGAATACTGTGTCTTAGCCATACATACAGGTAATTTTCCAAAGCCCATTCCTTCAAGCTTTGCAAGCATTTTTTCTGCCGCCGGGTCGTATGTAACACCATTTGCTCCATAAATCTTTGTGGCAACAGCATTAATCTTATCCTTAAGCGAATCATTGTCGTCATAAATAAGCTTAAAGTTACTTTCCTTATTCTCCAATGTGCTAAGGACCTTCTCTGCTAAAGCTATTCCGCCTTCGCCACCCTTAGCCCACACATCAGCCATAGCAAACTCACATCCACGCTCTTTGCAAAATTCCTCTACGAAATTTTTCTCTGCATCTGTGTCTGTAATAAATGAGTTAAGTGTAACTACAACCGGTACACCGTAAAGCTGAAGGTTCTCTATATGTTTTTCAAGATTAACGATTCCCTTCTTTAATGCCTCAAGGTTTTCGTTATTTAAATCAGCCTTTGCCACTCCACCATTGTACTTTAAAGCTCTTATTGTGGCCACAAGTACTACTGCGTCCGGCTTAAGACCTGCCATACGGCATTTAATGTCAAAAAACTTCTCTGCTCCAAGGTCTGCACCAAATCCTGCTTCCGTTATAACGTAATCAGCCATCTTTAATGCTGTCTTTGTAGCTCTCACAGAATTACATCCGTGAGCAATATTTGCAAATGGTCCACCATGAACTAGCGCTGGTGTATGCTCAAGAGTCTGTATCATATTTGGTTTTAATGCATCCTTAAGAAGTGCCGCCATTGCACCTACAGCCTGTAAATCCTTAGCTGTAACAGGCTCTCCTGCATAATTATATGCGACGATAATTCTTCCAAGTCTTTCCTTCAAATCCTTCATATCACTTGCAAGACATAAAATCGCCATTATCTCAGTTGCAACTGTAATAACAAAATGGTCCTCTCTAACAAAGCCATCCATCTTTGAACCAAGTCCTACAACTATATTTCTAAGGCTTCTATCATTCATATCAAGGCATCTTTTCCACACAACCTGTCTGGTATCTATACCAAGCTCATTTCCCTGCTGAATATGATTGTCAAGTAATGCGGCAAGCAAATTGTTTGCAGATGTTATGGCATGAAAATCTCCTGTAAAATGAAGATTTAAATCTTCCATTGGAACTACCTGTGAATATCCGCCACCTGCAGCACCACCCTTTATACCAAAGCATGGACCTAAAGATGGCTCTCTTAAAGCAATAATTGACTTCTTATTAAGCTTTCCAAAAGCCTGTCCCAAGCCAACTGTAACAGTTGTTTTTCCCTCACCTGCTGGTGTTGGATTAATAGCAGTTACAAGGATAAGCTTTCCATCCTTATTGTCCTTAATCTTATCATAATACTCATCTGATATCTTTGCCTTATATTTTCCATAAAGCTCAATATCATCCTCTGTGATTCCTATCTTTGCTGCCACTTCTTTAATCGGCATCATCGTAGCTTCCTGTGCAATTTGAATATCTGTCTTCATATAGTCCTCCTTTAGCCATAGGGCGTATATTAAAATATTATTCTTGCTGTAACTTAATTATCTTATTTTACTTAAGACTTTCCAGTTCATCTAAAGTCATCAAAACCTTTCTAGGTTTAGTTCCCTCTTCTTCCCCAACAATTCCAGCCTCGCACATCTGATCCATAATACGCGCTGCACGATTGAAGCCAATCTTAAACATTCTCTGCAGCATACTTGTCGACGCTTTATCCTTTTCAATAACAAACCTTGCTGCTTCAAAGAAATATTCATCTTTTCCGTCTGATGGCTCATTATTTGATACACCAGCGCTCTGAGCTGCGTTCTGATTTTCCTGACTTTCTACATATTTTGCTATAGATTCGTCATAGCCAATATCACCAGCCTGATCCTTCCAGAACTCAACAACCTTCGAAACTTCCCCATCAGATACAAATGCACCCTGAAGTCTCACAGGCTTTACGTATCCGGATGGATAGAACAGCATATCACCGTTTCCCAAAAGCTTCTCTGCACCATTTTGGTCTATTATTGTTCTCGAGTCAACTCCTGATGAAACCATAAGAGCGACTCTCGATGGGATATTTGCTTTAATAAGACCAGTAACTACATTTACAGAAGGTCTCTGTGTTGCAATTATAAGGTGGATACCCGCTGCTCTGGCAAGCTGTGCCAGACGACAGATAGATTCCTCGACTTCCTTTGCGGCGACCATCATAAGGTCTGCAAGCTCATCAATAACAATAACAATCTGTGGAAGCTTCCTTGGTGCTTCCTCTCCATCCGCAACTGGAATCTGCTCTAATTTTTCATTATATCCCTTTAAATCTCTTACATTATATTCAGCAAACTTCTTATATCTGTCTGACATTTCCGCCACTGCCCACTTAAGAGTATTTGATGCAAGTCTTGGGTCAGTAACAACCGGCTGCAAGAGATGTGGTATACCATTGTATACACCAAATTCTACCACCTTAGGGTCTACAATTATAAGTCTTACCTCGCTAGGCTTAGCCCTAAACAAGATACTCATAATAATTGAATTTGTAAATACCGATTTACCGGAACCTGTCGTTCCGGCAACAAGTAAGTGTGGCATTTTTGCAATATCTCCCACAATAACTTGTCCTGCAATATCCTTTCCTGCTGCAAACGCAAGCTTTGAAGGATTATTTTTAAGCTCATTAGACTCTATAAGCTCTCTTATAAGTACTGAGTCTCTTCCCTCGTTTGGAACTTCTATACCAATAGTGGATTTGCCTGGTATAGGTTCAATTCTAATATCTGTAGCAGCAAGATGAAGCTTTATATCATCTGCAAGCTTGGTAATATTGGCAAGTCTTGTACCTATCTCAGGCTGTATCTCATATCTTGTAACCGAAGGTCCTCTGCTATAATCGACAACCTCAGCTGTTATGCCAAAGTTTGCCAATATATTCTCAAGCTTCTTAGCCGTATCTCTCAGCTCAAGCTCATTTGTGCCAGTACTCCTTCCATTACCTCTATTTAATAAATTTGTAGATGGAAGTATAAAATCCTTAACCTTTTTCTTAGGTCTTGACACTTCATTTTCAAGCTTTTCATTCTGTGTAGATGAACTCGAAAGCAATCCGGCACCTGCTGACTGTGTATTCGAAACAGTAGCACCACTAAATGGTTTTCTATTCATAACAGTCTTTGCTTCTTCGCTTACAACTATTCTTTCTTTTGGTTTAAACAATCCATCCTCATCAAGCTGCGGCTCATCACCTTTAGTCTCATTATGTAAATTAGATGATTCAACCTTTCTTTCCGGCATAGATACAGTATGTCTTGTCTCTATTCTTACCTCTTTGATTTCCTCTTCTTCAACTTCCTCATTAACTGGCGCTGCGTATTTATCCACATCCACATGACCACGATATAGGTGTGCATTCTCTGGAAGCTTACCTGCGAATTCACCAGTTATTTCATGGATATCCTCATCAGACTCTTCTCCATCTGATATTTTCTGCATAGAAACACCTTTAACCTTCTTGTGAATACGCTTATTTTTTTCATATTCTTTCTCATTAACTCTTGAAACCACGTTATCTTTAAGCTCAGTAACGCCCTCTTTTGCCTGAGTATATACCTTGTTACTTCCCTTTTTTACTCCACTAATAAATGAGCGTTCAGTCATAATAACAAGAGCTATAATGATAAGTAATAGTATAATGATGTATGCTCCAACCATACCTACTGTTGAGCATAAACCGTTGACAATCATAGCGCCGATAAATCCACCGCCACTCTTGCCTTTTCCGCAAATTGTATAATAATCGAACATGGACTTATTTTCATTATATCCATTAAATATAATTTGAATAAGTGCTGCTACTAAAAGCACAAAAACAACACCTGCTATGAACTTTATAACAGCCTTTGGATTCTTAATATTTGATATAAGAAAAGCTATTCCAAGAAATGCTATTATTGGCAGTGCATAAGAAATAAAGCCAAACACACCAAACATAAACATACTTATGTAATCACCAAGTGGTGATAATAACCCAAAGTTACTTATAAAAATAAGTGCAGTAACCGCCAACGCTATTAAGAGCTTAATCTCATTCTTTAGTTTAATATCCTTTTCAGTTGGAACGTATGCAGGCTGCGAAGGTGCTGGTGCTGACTTTGAAGCCCCCTTTACGTTCTGCTTTGCTTTTGTATTTTTAGTTGTATTTTTACCAGTGGTTTTTTTCGTAGTATTCTTTGATGTAGCCACGTTTTTACGCCTCCAGCTCAATATATTTTCATTACTTTTTTATTCTAGATAACAAAATATCCAATTATTGCAGCAAGACCCATGATTGCACAATATACTGAAAATCCTTTGAATTTCTTCTGTCTAACAATCTTAAGCATTGTCTTAATGCATATATATCCAACTACTGCCGATACTAACACACCGACACCATAATTTAACCATTGACCACCTGAGATATTTTCCTTAAACATATCAGGTACATCAAGCACAGCAGCACCTAAGATAGCAGGGATAGATACTATAAATGAAAACTTAACTGCAAAAGCTCTATCCATACCAGCTAGAAGACAAGCTGTAACGGTTGTTCCTGAACGAGAAATACCCGGCATCGTAGCAAAGCCCTGACAAATACCTACAAAAGTAGCCTTTTTGTAGCTTACATTTCCCTCATCCAAATTGCCATCCTTTGCGTTGTCAGCAATAAGAAGAATAATACTTGTCATAAGAAGACATATACCTGGTACTAATAATGCCATGGAAACCTGCTCTATGGTATCCTTAAAGAGAATACCCATTATACCTGTTGGAATTGTTGCTATAATAATAAGCATTACATATCTTCTAAAAGGTGTTCCAATCACTTTATTGTAAGGTATTAATGTGTATCCAGGCTTCTTACCATTAATTTTATTTTTAAAGAAGATGCCTATATTCTTACATATATCAACTATAATTCCTACACCATTTACAATGAGAGCCCATATGTCGCTCCAAAAGCAGATAAACACTGCAACAAGAGTTCCTATATGAAGAAGAATATCGTAAGTAATACCAGCCTCCTGCAATCCAAAGAAATTTTTAAAAATCGCCAAATGACCCGAACTACTTACCGGTAAAAACTCCGTAACTCCCTGTATAAATCCTAAAATAATTGATTCTAATAAACTCATATAGCCTCCTAAATGTATATGTTATAGAATATATGTTACTATATCTATTTTATTGCATAAAAACCTTATTATATTCTACTAAAATATGGGGAGTAATTCAAGTGAATTTTGAACAAAAGAAAAGCCGCCGAATCTTTCGATTTGACAGCTTATCAGGGGGATAAAAGGGGGTTTAATAAAGTAACAAACAATGTATCACGGGCATGTTATACATTGCTTAATATGTTACTTCTTACTTATACATTATATCACATCTTATAAAAAAAGCAATACATTTTTCGCTAAATTATTTTCCTTTTTTCTCAATGAGCTCATTAAGCTTTTTCATTGCATCCCTAAGACCACCACTTCATTGATTATTCCCTCTTTCACTGCCTCTTCTCCCACCAGTACAGTGCCCAAATCTTTTGTTAAGAATCCAGTATTTAACATCATTTCTTCAAAACGTTCTTTTGTGACAGCAGAGTGTTCCGTAACAAACCTTACAATTCTATCCTGAATCAGCTTAAAATAATCAAATGTCTGCGGAGCTCCAATAAATAATCCGTTCATTCTAACCGGATGTACAACCATCGTCCCCGAAGGCACTATATATGAATATTGCGCAGATGTTGCAATTGGCACCCCTATAGAATGTGAGCCCCCAAGTACCAGCGATACTGTGGGTTTTGAAAGTGATGCTATCATCTCTGCAATAGCAAGGCCACTCTCCACATCGCCACCACAGGTTTGTAACAAGACCAAAAGACCCTGCATCTGGTCATTGTCTTCAAATTCAGCAAGCTTCGGCAATATATGATCATATTTTGTAGTTTTTGAATTGTTAATTATCTCGTGTCCCTCTATCTCTCCTATAATAGAAAGAAGCTGTATCTTGCGATTATTTTTGTTATCCTCAAGTACAACTTCTCCAAATTCTTTTATTTCTTCATTTTTCTTTGCTCTTATTTCAGACTCATCATTTCTTGCATCCACACTGCATATCCTCCTAAAATATAATATATAATTATTATTTTCAAAGAAGATATAAATATACTAATAAATTACAATTCTAACAATACTGCTGCTATCTGGAAATAAACAAACAATGATATAGCATCTACTGCTGTTGTAATAAGCGGACTTACAACCACTGCCGGGTCCAATCCCACTCGTTTTGCCACAATCGGCAATACACAGCCTAATAGCTTAGCCATAATAACAGTAACAAGCATTGTCAATACAACAACTATTGCCACCGTAAACGATACATTATCAAGGAGTATAATTTTCGCAAGACCCACAACTGCAAGTGTGAGACCGCAGAAAAGGGATATACGAAGCTCCTTCCATATAACCTTAAAAGTATCCTTATAATCTATTTCATCTAAAGATAAACCTCTAATAATTGTAACCGACGCCTGACTTCCGGCATTTCCTCCAGTACCCATAAGCATTGGAATAAATGCAGTAAGCGCAACACATCCTGCCAACGCGCTTTCAAAGCTTTGAATAATCTTTCCTGTAAATGTAGCTGAAAGCATCAGTAATAACAACCACGGTATACGCTTCTTCCATGTTTCAAATGTGCTAGTCTGCATATATGGCTTATCAGAAGGAAGGATGGCAGCCATAGCCTCCATATCCTCACCGTGCTCTTCGATGATAACCTCCATAGCATCATCGACTGTGATAATACCTACTACTCTATTCTCAGTATCAACAACAGGAAGTGCCATAAGGTCGTACTTGTCGAACATATTGGCAACAATCTCCTGATCCTCATGTGTATCTACAGCGATAACATTTGTCTCCATAATATCACCAATAATATCTTCATAGGATGCCAAGAGTAGCTCCTTCACTGTGACAATACCCATAAGCTTGCGGTTATCTGTAACGTAACAAGTATAGATTGTTTCTTTATCAACAGCATATTTTCGAATATGAGCAAATGCCTGTTCAACAGTCATATTTTTCTTAAGTGCAACATACTCTGTAGTCATAATGCTTCCGGCACTATCCTTTGGATAGTGTAGCAGGTCATTTATAGTCTTTCTAGTCTCACTATCTACATTTCTAAGAATCTTGTTAACAACATTAGCTGGCATCTCCTCAATAATATCTACTGTATCATCAAGAAAAAGCTCATTTACCACTTCTCTAAGCTCCACATCAGAAAACGCCTCAATAAGAGCCCTCTGCATATCTGATTCAAGATACGCAAAAGTCTCTGCTGCTAACTCCTTTGGTAAAACTCTAAATAATAAAAGTCGATGCTTCTTATCTACATCATCAAAAATCAAAGCCATATCTGCAGGATTGACTTCCAAGAGAAGCTCCTTTAAAGTAGTAAACTTCCTGTCTACAATAAGTCTTTCAACCTCTTCAATATCAATCTGGTTCTGTAATAATTCTTCAGCCATTTTCAAATTTCCTTTCTGCTAGATTTCTTTCTGAAAACGGCATAAATCACGAGAAATATATTTACACGGAAAACATACTAAATCGTAGTCGCAATATAGCTTCTACTATCCAAACAGCAATTACAAGTATTCAGTATATTTTCCATGTTATTCCCTCGAGGCTCTATGCCGCTCTGACTACCCGAACAACTGTCCATAGTATTTTCTCCCTTCTAAATCATTTTATTTGTAAAGAATTGGTTTTGTTTTTATTTAGAACAAAGCGGACAAGTCCGCATCAACTCCCTAAATCCCTCTATCTAGAGGGACTTGCTCCGCTTTGGCGCGAAACGCATGTCACGAAGTGACAATTTCCTTATGCGTTTCTGCGCATCCTCGCGGAGCGTTTTTTATCATATAGGAAGTTCTCCTCGAGAACTTTCCTAT
>JAFSIA010000046.1 GCA_017440045.1 Lachnospiraceae bacterium | reverse complement strand
TACAGCTCCAGTTCTTGCATTACTTGCAGTTGCAGCAGTAGCTGGTGCAGTAGTTGTATTAAGAAAGAAGGAAGTTACAGAGTAATCTGAACTGAACTTAATATGATTTTTAGAGGCATTTCGAAAGAGATGCCTCTTTTTATTTAATAGGAAAGTTCTTTGAACTTACCTATTAAATAAAAAAACGCTCCGCTAAGGATGAGCACTCGCACGAGAAGAATATGTCAGCTAACGCTGACCGTGCTCGGCTCCAAAGCGGAGCAAGTCACTCTATATAGAGGGATTTGGGGAGATGATGCAGACTTGTCCGCTTTGTTCTCTTCATTTACATTGTTTTTCTAATATGCTAAAATATGCATATAATGTCTAAAGAATGTGATTTGTAGCAATGGTTACAGGGTACGGGTTTATATAGGGAGGATTTATGAAGAAAATTGGGGCAATTTTAGTGCTTGCAGCGATGTTATCAGGTCTTAGCGGATGTGAAAAATCAAGAGTACCATACGATGTAGAGCAGTCCACATCATTTGATGGTCAGACCGCAGTTGAGTCACAGACAACTGAGCCACAAACGATTGAAGAAATTACAACAGAGCAGCCAGTCACAATAAAAACTCTTGAGGATAGGGCATATGAGATTCTTGATAATATGACCTTGGAAGAGAAGGTGGGGCAGATGTTTATAGCGAGATGTCCCAAGGAAAACGGAGAGATGTTAGCCAATAAATATCATTTGGGCGGATATATATTATTTGGCAGAGATTTTAAAAATAAATCTATAGAAGAAGTAAAGGATGACATTATTTCTTATAAAAATGCGGCAAAGATTCCAATGCTTATTGGTGTTGATGAGGAGGGTGGCATAGTAAATAGAGTGAGTTCATACAGTCAGTTTAGAGAAGAGCCGTTTAAGTCGCCACAGACTCTTTATGCAGAGGGTGGAATGGAGCGTATTAGTAGTGATACTGTGGAAAAATGCGACTTATTACATAGCATTGGCATTAATATGAATTTTGCTCCAGTGGCAGATGTATCTGTGGATTCAAGTGATTTTATATATGAGAGAACCTTTGGAAAAGATAGTGAAGCTACAGCTAAGTATGTTAGTAAGGTTATAAGCATTATGAATCAGAAAAATATGATAGGTGTACTTAAACATTTCCCTGGATATGGAGATAACGAAGATACACACACAGGAATTGTCTATGATGAGAGAAGCTATGACAGTTTTTTGAATTCGGATTTTCTTCCTTTTGAGGCTGGAATAGATGCAGGAGCAGATGTTGTTATGGTCGCACATAATATTGTTTATTGTATGGATGACATATATCCGGCTTCTTTGTCTTTGAAGGTTCATAAAATTTTAAGAGAGGAGCTTGGATTTGAGGGAGTGATTATAACTGACGAACTAAGTATGGATGGGGTAAAAAATTTTGCAGAAGATGAAAGGATTGCAGTGCTTGCAGTACAGGCTGGCAATGACCTATTATGCTGTACAGAATTTGAAACTCAGATACAGGCAGTTATAAAGGCAGTGGAAAATGGTGAGATAACCGAAGAGAGAATTAATGAGTCGGTTTTTAGAATAATATTACTTAAGTTAAAAAGAGGGATAATCCAATAAAACAGGTTATGTTAAGGAAGGCTACAGTTGTAAATATCCCTGTTTTGTTGTAAAATATTTCCAATGACGTGTACGTTAAATGGGAGGTTTGTTATGTCTGAAATAAAGATTTTAGAGAAGCTTGTGCTTGATGTACCTTATGAAAAGTTTGATTGTAAGCGTGATGATAAGAAAGCGACTCTTACCATATATGACGGCGATTTTGATGATAATTGTCCGGCAGTTATTGTTTGTCCTGGGGGAGCATATTTTTTCTTGTGTGATAGAGAGGGAGCTCCTATAGCTGAGGCATTTGCAAAAGCAGGAATCAGACCATTTTTGCTGGAATATTCAGTACTGCCTAATAAATTTCCGGCAGCGCTGATGGAATTGTCAGAGGCTGTTTGTATATTGAAAAATAATGCAGAGAAGTTTGGCATTAATAAAGACAAAGTATTTGTCAGCGGTTCATCAGCAGGTGGACATTTGGCGGCATCTTTGGCAGTTCTTTGGAATAAACCATTTTTGTCAGAGGCGTTAGATGTTAATATGAATATATTAAAGCCGGCAGGAGTGATATTGAGTTATCCTGTTATAACATCAGGAGAATATACACATCTTGATTCTATAGTAAATATAGTAGGTGATGAGACATTGGTGGGAGATGAGGCTCGTAGAGCATCAGCAGAGAGTAGCCAGTATTATAAGTATACATCACTTGAAAAAATGGCAGACAAAGACAGTGCCAGAACATATATATGGACAACTTTAGACGACACATTGGTACCTATGGAGAATTCTATGTTGTTTGTACAGGCGTTAAGAAATGCAGGAGTTCCTGTAGAGTTTCATTTATTTCCTTTTGCAGACCATGGGTTATCTTTGGCAACAGAGGAAATATCAGAGAGAGAAGACAAATGTGATGTGATTCCACATATCGGCAAGTGGTTTGATATGGCAGTGCAATGGATAAATATTGTGGGAAAATATATTTAATATATTTTTATATATGAACAAAGGGTTAACGTGAAGAAGGTAAAGTTTTGCTGGAAAGAGGTGTACATATGGCGAAATCAGACAATCAAAAATTAAAATTGCTTTATATTAAGCAGATGCTGGAGGAGAAGACTGATGAGAAGCATGTCCTGTCAACACAGGACATTATAGCGGGATTGGCTGCTAATGGAATAAAAGCAGAAAGAAAAAGTATCTATTCAGATATAGAGGCTTTGACCAATTACGGAATGGACATTATTCTTAGAAAGGAACGTCCTACAGGATATTATCTTGCAAGCAGAGATTTCGAGTTGCCAGAGCTTAAACTATTAGTAGATGCAGTACAGACGTCTAAGTTTATTACAGAGAAGAAGTCCAGAGGACTTATTAAGAAGCTTGAGTCTCTTGCAAGTAAATATGATGGTAATATGCTTCAAAGACAGGTTATTGTCACTGATAGAATAAAGAGTATGAACGAGAGTATTTATTACAATGTTGATGCTATTCATCAGGCTATTTCAAACAATGTGAAGGTTAAGTTTAAATACGTTGAATGGACTGCTGCTAAGCAGACTAAGTATAAAAGAGATGGCGAGGAATATTTAGTTAGCCCTTGGGCTCTTACATGGAGCGAGGACAATTATTATATGATTGGCTTTGACAGTAAGAATGGAAAAGTTAAGCATTACAGAGTAGATAAAATGCATAAACCATCCTTAAGCAATGAGCCAAGAGATGGAAAAGAAAGCTTTGAAAACTTTGATATGGCTAAGTTTTCTAAGCAGACATTTGGAATGTTTGCAGGTACAGAAAAGAAGATTACATTGGAATGCAGTCAGGACATTATAGGTGTAATAATTGACAGATTTGGACAGGATGCAGGTATCAGAATGGCAGATAAGGACGTTTGTCGTGTCAATGTCACTGTAAATGTTTCACCTATGTTTTATGGCTGGCTGTGCGGTCTTGGAAGTAAGGTTAGAATTGTTGAGCCGGCACAGATTGCGGATGATTACAGAAAGTATTTAAAGGGCATCGCAAAGATGTACAAGAAGGATTAATATGTTAGGAGACAATATATGAGTGAGCAGCAGGGAGCATTTCCAATAGTTACTTTGAAAAAAGGAGAGGGTAGAACCATAAGAGCCGGAGGCATGTGGGTTTATGACAACGAGATTCAGTCTATTATGGGAAATGTTATTGATGGTGGACTTGTTATAGTTCGTGATTGCAATGGCTATCCTATGGGAAAGGGCTATATCAATAGAAAATCAAAGATAACTATTCGTCTTATGACCAGAGACCACCAACAGGAGATTGATGATGAGTTTATTGAAATGAGAGTCAGAAATGCCTGGGAATATAGAAAGAGTGTATCTGATACATCCAGCTGTCGACTTATATTTGGAGAGGCGGACTTTTTGCCGGGACTGGTTATGGATAAGTTTGAGGATGTGCTGGTAGTTCAGTCTCTTGCCCTAGGTATAGACAACTTTAAGCTTCAAATCGTGGAGGCGGCTAAAAAGGTTCTTTCGGAGGATGGAATTAATATACGTGGCGTGTACGAGAGAAGTGATGCGAAGGTTCGTACCCAGGAAGGAATGGAGCGTATAAAGGGATTTATCGGTCCTGAATTTGACACTAAGGTGCCTATCGTAGAAAACGGTGTAAAGTATATTGTCGATGTAAAAGATGGACAAAAGACCGGATTTTTCCTGGACCAGAAGTATAACCGTCTGGCTATTCAAAAGCTGTGCAAGGGAAAGAAGGTTTTGGATTGCTTTACGCACACAGGTTCATTTGCCCTCAATGCAGGTATTGCAGGGGCGCAGTCAGTGCTAGGCGTGGATGCATCTGACTTAGCTGTAGCTCAGGCTACAGAAAATGCGGCATTAAATGGACTATCAGATACGGTGAAATTTAAATGCTGTGATGTCTTTGAACTATTGCCAGAACTGGAGGCGGCAGGTGAAAAGTTTGATGTAATTATATTGGACCCACCGGCATTTACGAAGTCCAGAAGCTCTATTAAGAATGCGGCTAAGGGCTATAAAGAGATAAATTTAAGAGGTATGAAGCTTGTGAAGGATGGTGGTTTCCTTGCTACATGTTCATGCTCACATTTTATGTCATATGAATTATTTACAGAAACTATAAATAAAGCAGCAAAGGATGTTCATAAGCGTCTTAGACAGGTTGAGTTTAGAACACAGGCTCCAGATCATCCAATACTTTGGGCGTCTGATGAATCGTATTACTTGAAATTCTATATTTTCCAAGTGTGCGATGAAAAATAGCATATGATAAGAGACAATGATAAATAATAAGATATAGTTAAGAAAGGCTTGGTACAAGCAATGGGTAAGGCGTTAGAAAAATGTCCATATAGTAAAAAATGTGGTGGATGTACATATCAGGGAGTGGCCTATGAAAAGCAGCTGTCTGAAAAACAGACTATAGTCAATAAGCTTATTGGTGAATACTGTGAAGTTCTGCCTATTATAGGTATGGACAATCCATATCATTATAGAAATAAGGTGCATAGTGCTTTCGGCGTCACAAGAAGAGGAGAGATTATATCTGGTGTATATCAGGAAGGAACCCATCAGATTGTACCGGTAGATGTCTGTCAGATAGAGCATAAAAAGTCGGACGAGATAATACAAGAAATTAAGTCAATGCTTCGTTCATTTAAGATAAAGACATATGATGAGGATACAGGATATGGACTCCTTAGACATGTGCTTGTGAGAAGTGGTTTTAAGACTGGCGAGATTA
>JAFSIA010000007.1 GCA_017440045.1 Lachnospiraceae bacterium | reverse complement strand
TTCGTCTTTTGTGAATTTCATACGGCACCTCCTGAGTAATCCTTCTGTAGATGTGTTTACTCCGATAAACTAATGTTACACAGAAAGAAACATCTTGTCTACAAAAATAGGGTAGGTGTCTACTTTTATCTTACCACTTCAGTTTTCTCGATTTAGTCGGGACGGCTTTCCCAACTCCACCCCACTTTTTTCATATATCCCTTACTTTAGTCGGATTTTACTTCAATTTAGTCTATTAGTCTTTGTAGTATAATCATCTGACCATTATTATATCACTAGTTATTGCTCGTTATTAGCAATTCTTCATTGTATTTGACTCAACGCAGCCTTGCTCATGTTTAAGAATTAGAACCTTACACAAAATCAAACTCAACTCTTACTTAAATGTTAATACACTCCCCAAAATTAATCACAACTCTTACTTAAAAAGATAACGCATTCCCCAGGGTAAGAGTCAATACCTATTTAAATGCAAAAAGGACAGTACAAAATCGTACCATCCTTTTTCTCTTTCTCATAAATACTTGTTTTCCCTTGCTCACACGTAGCTCCAAAAAACTAACGCTTTGCATTTTCCGAAAGATTTCGCTCTACTCTAGCTCGAAAGCTCCTGTATACAACTGATAATATACGCCCTTCTCTGCTATAAGCTGGTCGTGGTCTCCTCTTTCAATGATTCTACCATGATCAAGAACCATGATTGCTTCACTATTTCTTACTGTTGATAATCTATGAGCGATTACAAATACTGTTCTACCCTTCATAAGGTTATCCATACCTGCCTGAACAAGTGCCTCTGTTCTTGTATCAATAGAAGATGTCGCTTCATCGAGAATCATAACAGGAGGGTCTGCTACTGCTGCTCTGGCTATAGAGATAAGCTGTCTCTGACCCTGTGAAAGACTTGAGCCGTTGCCTGTAAGCATTGTGTTGTAGCCTTCCGGTAATCTAGTTATAAAGCTGTGTGCATTGGCAAGCTTAGCTGCCTCTATACACTGCTCATCTGTAGCATCTAAACGACCATATCTGATATTGTCCATAACAGTTCCTGTAAACAGGTTTACATCCTGGAGAACCACACCAAGGGAGCGTCTTAAATCTGCTTTCTTAATCTTGTTAATGTTGATTCCGTCATATCTAATCTTTCCATCTGGAATATCATAAAATCTGTTTATAAGATTTGTAATAGTTGTCTTACCTGCACCTGTAGCACCTACGAATGCTATCTTCTGACCTGGCTTAGCATACAGTGAAATGTCATGAAGAACAAGCTTTTCTTCTGTATATCCAAAGTCTACCTCCACCAGCTGTACATCACCCTTAAGCTCTGTGTATGTTGTAGTACCATCTGCCGCATGGAAATGCTTCCAAGCCCACATACCTGTATGCTTATCTGCTTCCACAATATTTCCATTTTCATCTTTCTTAGCATCTACAAGTGTTACATATCCTTCATCCATCTCAGGCTCTTCGTCAATGAGCTCAAATACTCTGCTTGCACCTGCAAGACCCATTGCTATAATAGCTACCTGATTTGATATCTGACCAACAGTCTGCGAAAGCTGTCTTGACATACCAAGGAATGTAACAACGATACCAATTGATAATGGGTCTACACCGAAGAAATGTACGTTAGGTACATTAAAATAAACTAATATGGAACCAATAAGTGCCAATGACACATACATTATATTTCCGATGTTTGCCAATATAGGCATGAGAATGTTTGCATTCTTGTTAGCCTGTTCTCCCACTTCAAAAAGCTTCTCATTAAGCTTATCGAAGTCTTCCTTACTCTGTGTCTCATGACAGAATACCTTAACGACCTTCTGGCCTTCCATCATCTCTTCCACAAAACCTTCTTCCGCTGCAATAGCCCTCTGCTGAGCCATCATATATTTTGAGCTGGCGCCAGCCACCTTGCCTGACACCTTCATCATAACAAATACAAATAAAGCTACTGCCATTGTAAGCCACAAGCTATATTTTAGCATCATTACAACCAATGAAATAATAGTAAGTGACGACTGGAAAATCATCGGCATACTCTGACCTACAACCATTCTTATGGCATCTGTATCATTTGTATAAGTACTCATAATATCGCCATGAGCATGTGTATCAAAGAACTTAACAGGAAGTGTCTGCATCTTATTAAACATATCATTTCTAAAGTTCATAAGAGTTCTCTGTGTGACACCTGCCATAATCTGCTGATATGTAAATGAGGCAATTATACCAAAGGCATAAACAGTTATCATCATAGTAACTATGCCTATAAGATTGCTCCAAACACTATCCATGCCAGCTTCAAATCCAAGTACTTTACCAGCCTTCAAACCAGGAGTTATGACATCATCAATAATCATCTGTGTAGACGCTGAAGCAGCAATTGATGTACATGCACTGAGTAATATACATATTGCTACCACTATAAGCTGCCACTTATGACCATCAAATACGTACTTAATCAATCTGCCAAATGTACCCTTCTTGGCTCTAGGCGGTCTCCCCGGTCCATTAGGGCCCTTTCCCTCTGGTTTACCGTTCATTGGAGGCATATTTTTAATATCTTCCTTGTTCATGTCTTTCTTAATGTCTGCCATGATTTACGCCTCCTTTCCCTTTGTCTGAGTCTCATAGACTTCAGCATATATTCCACCCTGTTTTACAAGCTCATCGTGTGTGCCCTGCTCAACAATTCTACCGTCATCCATAACAATAATCTTGTCTGCATGTTCAACTGATGAAACTCTCTGAGCTATGATAATCTTTGTTGTATCAGGAATCTCTGATGCAAATGCAGCTCTGATAAGACTGTCTGTCTTTGTATCTACAGCTGATGTCGAGTCATCTAAGATAAGTACCTTTGGCTTCTTAAGCAGTGCTCTGGCTATACAAAGTCTCTGCTTCTGTCCACCTGATACATTTGTACCACCTCGCTCAATATAAGTATCATACTTATTTGGGAAATTCTGAATAAACTCGTCAGCCTGAGCCAGCTTACAAACTCTTACAAGCTCCTCATCTGTAGCATCCTTATCTCCCCAGCGAAGATTTTCCTTAATAGTACCTGAGAATAATACGTTTTTCTGAAGTACTACAGCCACTTCATTTCGAAGAGCTGTTAAATCATACTCTCGTACATCCTTTCCACCGACCAAAACTCTACCTTCAGTTACATCATAAAGTCTTGAAATAAGCTGGATAAGTGTAGTCTTTGAAGAACCGGTACCACCGATAATACCAAGTGTCTCACCTGACTTAAGTGTCAAATTAATATCTGACAATGCCGACTTCTCACTCTTTTCGGAATACTTAAAGGACACATTATCAAATACAATGCTACCATCTAAAACCTCTGTCTCACCATCTGTAGGATTCTTAAGTATACTTTCATGATTTAAAACCTCAACAATACGCTGAGATGATTCTGATGCCATAGTAGTCATAACAAACACCATAGAAAGCATCATCATTGACGATAGAATCTGAACACCATATGTAATAAGCTGTGACATCTGTCCTGTGGATAAGCTTCCTTCATTTGTAGTTACAACAATCTGGCAACCAAAGAAGATAACAAGAGTCATAGTAACATTCATACAAACCATCATTATAGGATTGTTAAGTGCTAATATCTTATCTACCCTTGTGAAGCTGACACGAACATCATTAGAAGCCTTTGAAAACTTCTCCTGCTCATAATCCTCTCTAACAAAGGATTTAACCACTCTGATACCTGAAACATTTTCCTGTACAGATGCATTTAAGGCATCATACTGTTTGAATATTCTCTTAAATATAGGCATAACAATCTTAGCTATTCCTATAAGTGCGCATCCAAGAATAGGCACTGCTATAACAAATATAGCAGCCATCTTAGCATTGATTGTAAATGCCATAACAATGGACATAATCATCATAAATGGCGTTCTTACTGCGATTCTTATAATCATCTGAAATGCCTGCTGAACATTTGTTACATCTGTAGTAAGTCTTGTAACCAATGATGATGTTGAAAACTTATCAATATCTGCAAAGGCAAAATTTTGAACCTTATAATACAGGTCCTGTCTTAAATTCTTTGCAAAACCACAACCTGCTGTAGCCGCAGCCTTTCCAGACAAAACACCGCAGGCAAGGGATAACATAGCCATAGTAATAAGCACTACCGCATATATTGCTATGGTACCTGCCGAAATCCCCTTTGTCATATTATCAATGAGTGACGCCATAATAAGAGGAATAATACACTCTAATATTACCTCTAATGACACATAGACTGGCGCTAAAATGGTAGGACGTTTATACTGTCTTATCTTACTAGCTAAAATCTTAATCATACATTTTACTCCTTTTCATTATCTTTCTATATATATTTAAAATTCTCAGATTATTTACAAATCCTTTTCAAGATTTGTCACTATACGATCAAGGAATTCTAAAAGCTTATCCTTTTCCTCATCCGAAAAGCCTGCTGTAATCTTTTTTTCCATTTCTATAGAATCTTCACGCATTTTAGCCGCATACTTAGCCGCCTCCTCTGTAAGGACCAGCTTCTTTAATCTGGCATCATGCTCCACTTCTTTTCGTTCAATAAATCCTTTCTGCTCCATAAGGGTTATAACCTTAGACACACATGAACGTGTTATGCCAAAGTTTTCTTCTATATCCCTCTGAAATACATCAATACCTTTGTCCGTCTGCTCACCTATATAAGCAAGAAGCCATGTATTGGTGCCCGTAAGCTTATCCATCAGCTTGCTTGTAGGCTGGTTGGTAACAACACGCCTAATGATGTTGTTGGTATTCCTAATCTGTATTCCGATCTTCTTCTCGTGGTCCATATTAATTCTCCAACTTGCAATAAACTAAAAAAATACAATTTCGTGCTTCGCACAAATATACTGGACATTCGTCATCTACGTGTAAACTCATTGCTTCGCTTCTTCGAAGCTCCCGCAATGACCACTATTCGCAATTTCGTGCTTCGCACTACATTGCTCATACTGGACATTCGTCATCTACGTGTAAACTCATTGCTTCGCTTCTTCGAAGCTCCCGCAATGACCACTATTCGCAATTTCGTGCTTCGCACTACATTGCTCATACTGGACATTCGTCA
>JAFSIA010000045.1 GCA_017440045.1 Lachnospiraceae bacterium | reverse complement strand
TAGTAATCGCCTTATCATTCTCCTGCTCCACTCTAAAAATAAGCTGATGGTGGTCATCTGTAACCACTGTAAAGTGTTGCTTATTCAATGGAAAAAAACCTGTTCTTGCAACCGCTACTGGCAACGAAATATATGCCTCATTTCTATTACGCTTGTTGCGTTGTCCCCAATTAAGACCAGACTTAGCACCAGTCTCTCCGCTTCTTGAAAGTAGTGATAATGTAACAGAACCTATATCTGAACCAGACAAACATTCCACCGGATTATTTTCCTTATCAAGTATCGGATGGGTAGGATACAAAGTCACGTTATCCTCTATCTCTCCATGATTACAATATATGCTGTCCCCAATGACCTTACAATAATACTCATACGCCTCATCAGGATTACACTCTACCATAACCTCACGTCTATTCTTGCTAAATGACGGTTGTGTAAAATGGGCTGAACCAGTAAACGCAATAAGTGGCTTATCATCTTCAAGCCAGATGAATAAATTAGTATGTACTGCCGGAAGTTCACAAATATAACTGCAACTGAACTTTGAAATTTCTTTTGGCATTGATGCTCTCTGCAATTCAACAAATCCCTCATGTACGGCTATGCTGATTCCATCATAAGCCACCATACCTACAATCAACGAAATATCTATTGCCTTACTCGTTCTTCCGGATATATTCTTTATTACCCATGATGCCATATTAGGTGTCGCATACGCTGAAATTATACAAAGCCTATTTACATTTTTCTGTAATGGCTCCCAAAGTATTTTGTTCGATAAATCACTCTGAATCAACTTTAATCATCCTCTACAACATCATAATAAATCGTATCATCCGGCAACTTAATATTTGGCACCCATAGCTGTTTGCCATCCCATCCTTTTTCTCCAGTCATTTTATACATAGTCAATACTACTTTATCTGTAACAGATGCTCCTAACTGCCAATCATTAGGAGAAAGCAATGCACCAGTGCCTTTAGATACGTTTCTATTTCTTCTAACAATTAACACGCCCTGATCTGCCGGTTTTTCTGCAAGCATTGTATCAAGAACAGAAATAAAAGCCTTTACATTAAAGTCTGCATCAGAAATAACATGATTAAAGATTTCCTTTATCAATCGTAGGTTTACTTGATATGATGGCACAGTTTCATCAAACGCACCCAGCAATTTATCAATGTCCTCTATGGTATCATTATCAGGATTGAATGGATAATAATTAGTTCCACCGGTAATAGTCATTACCTTTTTATTATCTAATACATTCTTACGTGTAGGATTAAGTCCTTCAGGATAGAATAAACGTACCTTTTCAATACCTTTTTCAACCTGCGCTATGATAGAGTTATTTGTTGCATTTATATCTGAAAAGAGCTTGTACAAATGCTCATCTATAAGGACTTTCATAAGTCCAGCATCTCTATCATATCCAAACATTCTACCATGCTGCCACATAGTATCTGCCTGTGGCTTCTTTGCACTTCTGGTATAATAAATCGTTTGAAGTCCCGGAAATGTAACACCTCTACCTAATGTATTTCCACCAATAACAATATTACTTCCAGATGAATATTCCGAGCTTTCAATAGAATTTTCCCCATTCATAACAAGAACTTTTATC
>JAFSIA010000044.1 GCA_017440045.1 Lachnospiraceae bacterium | reverse complement strand
GCCGACAAGTCCGATAAGGCTCTTTCCGACCTCTTCGTCACAGACGCGCACGCAAAGATTACAGAGCACGCATTTGTTCTGATCGCGTTCGATATAAACAAGCTATAGTTTTCTGTAGGAAGACCAAATGCATCCCATCCCATTGGATAAAGAACATTGTAACCCTGCATTCTTCTCTTTCTGGCAACAATATCAAGTGCTGTGTATGGACGTGGATGTCCTACATGAAGTCCCTGTCCTGATGGATATGGGAACTCAACAAGTGCATAAAACTTTGGCTTTGTAAAATCATTCTCTACTACGAATGCCTTCTCGTCATCCCAAACCTTCTGCCATGCTTTTTCAACTGTTTTGTGATTGTACATTTCTGACATTTTCTTAACCTTACCTTTCTGATTGTTCATAAGAGTTTGCCTGCAAACTCTTCGCGCCCAAGCGGTATTGCAAAGCAATTAACTTCTTCTCCGCGAGGTGCGCAATAAATCGTAGTCGCCTGCGACTTCGATTAAGTCCTTAGCGGAGCGATTTTTGTTGTATAGGGAAGTTTGCAGAACTTTATATACAACAAAAAATCGCCCCTATGTGACGATTTCACATAGAGACGAATATCTTCGCGGTACCACTCTATTTCGTGTGCAGAACACACGCCCTCAAATTGTAGCTATTTCACTACAACTATAATTCTGTAACGGGAATACCCGCTTTAGACTACTTTCTGATTTAAGCTGTATTACAACTAACTTCATTTCACCTAAAGACCTCAGAGGCGAGTTGGGAGTGCTTAGTACTGCCTCGCACCAAACGGCAGCTCTCTTAAACCTTGCTTTCTCTTAATACTCCTCGTCAAAGGTTTTATAATATCGTGTATATTCTATACAGATTATGCCATTTTGTCAAGAGATTCTTGCCTTAATCAATGCCCGTTTGTGCTACACATATCTATAATTTTCTATTTTCTACCATTATACGGTACTATTTGTAACGTGTATCCCATTGATGCAAGAATTTTTAACAAACTATCTACTCTGGGCGAATGCACATCTTTTTCCAATCGTGCTATAACCGGTTGCTTCAAATTACACATTTCTGCTAATTGCATTTGCGTAAGTCCTTTTTCTTCTCTTATATCAACCATAGTTCTGATAAGTTGTCTCTCTATTTCGATTATTCTCTCATCTTCTTCAGTTATATTTAATTGATTCCTCAATTCCTTCCACGTACTCATAGCTCTTCTCTCCTTTCCATATAATCCCTTAAATTCTTTTCTGCTCGTTCAATTTCCTTTTGAGGTGTTTTTTTCGTCTTCTTAACAAAATAATGTAAAATAATAAACTTATTACCTTTATAATATGCATATAATATACGGTTTTTCAATGGCCTCAATTCCCATATTTGCCCCTTTAAATGTTTTGTCATAGGCTCACCCATTCTTGTTCCCATTTCTTCCAGCATATCCATATATGCAATTATTTTATTTAAGTTAATTCTACTATCTTTTGAAGATAATGTGCTTAAATGCTTAATATATTCCACAACTTCACTTTTTCCATTTTTATCTTCATAAAATTCTATTTCATACATAAATCTTCTCCTTATATATAACATATTTGTTATGTAATTTCAATAGCAAATTTGCTATTTTGCAATAAATATAAGAGCATGTCTCTCTGCTTTGGGATTTTCAAACAGAATAATTCATAATTGAGAAAAGAAAAACAAAAAAATAAAGATGTGACTATTATAAAGTCACATCTTATATATTACAAGCTATATCATAATCATACTTCAATTTACAATCCATATTACAAATTGAAGTTTTATTTATAAAACACATGGCAACCTATATAATCGCCCTTGGTGACTCCATTTTTCATTCTAAAAAAGAGCCAATCTCCTAATCTAACTCCATCTACCATTACTGCAATAGCCGCGTCTATGCAGGACTGCTGCATAGTAGTCTTTGCCAGCGCTACTGCATATTTTCCTGAACGATATGGCGTAAACTGACCTCTCTGGGATATAACTCCCTCTATTGTATTTGGGAATTTCGGACTGGCTACACGGTTCATTACAACAGTGCCTACTGCCACCTGTCCCTCGTAGCTCTCACCTCTGGCTTCACACCATATAATAGCTGCCATTCTCCTAATATCCACCGGTAAATCCTGATATGCTACACCGGCATACTGGGAGGACGAACCATATGAACCAGTTGTCCCTGACGAGCCATTCTGTCCGGAAGAATTCTGCTGCTCCTGCTTACGCTTCTCCTCTTCCTCCTTAAGCTTCTCCACAGTATTTTTTTGCTTATCTATTTCTGCTTCGATGGAATCAGCCATAGCTTCTGCGTCAGCAATCTGCTCACTGTGAGATGCAATGTTTTCCACCGCCTCTGCCATAAGCTTGTCTAAATTTGCCAGCTGTATATCCTGCTCATCTACTAACACAAGCAGTTCTTCCTTCTGCTTTTCCAAGTCAGTTTTAAGCTCTGTGACAACAAGCAGATTGTGCTCATACTTTTCCATCTGCTGTCTGTCATACTCCATAATAGATGATATATATTCTAACTGCTCTAATATTTCATTTATACTGCCTGAGGATAAAAATGCTGTAAGATAATCAGTTTCACTTGATTCATACATATACTTTATACGCAGCTTCATATCCTCATACTGTTCTTTTAACTGCTCCTCTATGGTCGCAATTTTCTTATTCGCTTCATCTATTTCAGCATTCTTTGTCTCAATCTGTCCATCCAAATCATCAACAAGTGCCTCAATAACAGCATAGGACTCATCAAGCTCCTTAATATAAGCTGCAAGGTCATCCTTGGCTGCCTCCAGCTCCTTTAACTGGTTTTGTATATCTTTGTACTTATCTTCATTTTCAGATATCTGATTCTCTATGTCTGAAATTTCATCAGCCTTCGCCCCAGATATTCCTATAAAACATACAAAAAATAATGTTATAGAAAGCATAAAATGCTTGAATTTAACTTTCATAAGCCTACCTCTAAATTCCTAATTGGCCATATATATCGTTAGGAACATTTGCCGTAACCTTTATTCCCTCGCCTGTATATTCCTCGGCAATCAACTGTCCATACTTTCTAATAAGCTGTAGCTTACCTGCTTCATTATAAGAAAATACGTGCTCGATATATACGCTTCTCTCCTTTAGCACACTCTCTATAGTATCAACAAGCTTGTCAAGACCTTTACCACTCTTAACAGAACCATAGATAACATAATCAGCCTTCAAATCCTTAAATACAGGTATTTCTCCTTCAAACTTATCCTGCTTATTAAAGAATGTTATAATAGGCTTTTCCCTTACTCCCAGATGTTCCAATGTGTCATACACAATTTCCATCTGCGCGTCTATCTGTGGATTATATGAATCAACCACATGAAGAATAATATCTGCGTACTTAGCCTCCTCAAGTGTCGACCTAAATGCATCAATCAAATGATGTGGCAGTTTTCTGATAAATCCAACAGTATCTGTAAGTAAAACTTCCTGCCCTGATGACAGCTTGTAATTTCTCGTAGTCGGATCAAGGGTTGCAAACAGCTTGTCCTCTGCTAAAATACCAGCATCAGTAAGCTTGTTAAGAAGTGTCGACTTACCTGCATTTGTATATCCTACAATAGCTATAACAGGCACAGAATTCTTGCTTCTCTTTTCTCTTGCAAGTGTTCTGTGCTTTTCCATCTCTTCTACATCTCGTCTAAGAGCTGCAATTCTATCAGATATAAGACGTCTGTCAATTTCAAGCTTCTTCTCTCCTGGACCTCTGGTTCCAATACCACCGCCAAGTCTTGACAGTGAGCTTCTAAGTCCTACAAGTCTTGCTGAACGATATTTAAGCTGTGCCAACTCCACCTGTATTTTTCCTTCTTTTGTGAGAGCTCTTCCTGCAAATATATCAAGAATAACCAAAGTTCTATCCATTACCTTTGTATCCAGCTCATCTTCCAGATTCTTAAGCTGAGCAGGCGACAATTCATCATCACAAACTATACCTGTAGCCTCTGTAGATGCAATATACATTTTAAGCTCTTCTATTTTACCTTTTCCAATATATGTTCCCGGATGAATTCGCTCTCTGTTTTGTGTCATTCTGCCCACTGTGACTGCCCCTGCAGTATCCACAAGCTCCTCTAACTCATCTAAAGACTCATTAACCTTATCTTCATCACCATCGCTAACTGCGACTAAAATAACTTTCTCAGGTTCCTCTTTTATGTCATACATCTTTTCCATTTAAGCCCTCCTCTCACCAAAGGGTTTTTTGTTTACATCATTTTGTAACCAACATTTCTAATGGTCTGTATAAGCTTGCCCTGACATCCTAACTTCTGTCTGAGAGTCTTTACATGCATATCTACAGTTCTGGACTCACCCTGGAAATCGAATCCCCATACATTCTCCATTATTTTATCCCTGGATAAAACTATTCCCTTGTTTAAAGCTAGATATCTTAAAAGCTCATACTCTTTATATGTCAAATTACAAACCTTACCGTCTGCTGTTACCTCTCTCTTTTGCCCGTCAATAGAGAGACCTTCTATACTTAGTTCTTCCTTCTTTTCAACAATATTAGCCCTTCTTATAATCGCCTTTATTCTCGATGTGAACTCCATTATTCCAAATGGTTTTGAAATATAATCATCCGCTCCTGAATCTAAGCCCCTAGTCTTATCTACTTCTGAATCGCATGATGACACCAGTATCACTGGTATATTTTTTGTCTCCGAACTCTCTCTAAGTTTATCGAGAATGTCAAAACCACTCTCCTCGCCAACTATAATATCAAGAAGTATTATATCCGGCTTTCTTACTTTTACTCTGTCAAAAAATTCTGCGCCTCTCTCAAAACTTTCAACTTCAAATTCCATGCTTTCTAATGCATATCGCTCCACCTCTGTAATATCGAGTGAATCCTCCACTATGTATACAAGCATATATCCTCCTAAACCACCCTTTAAGGTCAAATATTCTCCCTTGTATAATATTTTGTTTCGTCCGATTTGTAAACAATTTTATTTATAAAATTGAATTTTTTGCTGGTTTATATTGGAAAAATCAACTATTACAGCATATTTTCGCTGAATAATCTGTCCAATTTATCTATAAATAAAATTATTTTTATTAGATACATATTTATTAAAATTCTAATAAAAAAATGATGGAATTTTATCTATGCAAATTATAAATTGCTTCAGATACATTTTTTTAAAAAAAAGTATCTTACAGTGAAATTTATTCCTATGGAGAAAAATCAGTCCATTTTATCGGTAAAAATCAGCCTAAATTGGATTTTTTCTTCACTTTTTCAGTATAGACCCTTATTTAAGATATACTTAACAAAAAAGCGGTAATACTGATATGCTTCCTCTTAAGCAGACATGGTAAATAACCAAAATCAACTTAACCGGGGCATATCATACCAACCGCTTTTTTCGTATATTTTATATATTATATGAATTAAATATCTATGACAAAATTTCATCAAAAATGTCACTTACATGCTCAAGCTTAGTAGACTTATACGCCTTTGCACCACAGAATATAAGTGCATCATCCACATTGCCATCTGCCGCATTTAATAGTGCATCAGCAATACAGTATGGAATATCTTTTGAAGTACATGTCGCAAGACACTGGCGACATTTTGTAGGCTTTATAGGACCTTCCTGCGTCTTAGCAATAAAAGGATTTCGGATAGCTCTGCCCGGCATACCTACAGGACTTTTTACAATGTGAATATCCTCCTCAGTTGCATCAAGATAAGCCTGCTTATACTCATCAGTAGCATCACACTCGTATGTAGTTACAAAACGGGTAGCCATCTGTACACCATCAATACCAAGTCCCATATAATGCTCTACATCAGCCTTATCATATACACCACCACCAAAAATTACAGGTATGTGCTTGTTGTATTTTTTGCTATATTCATCCACAACTTCTTTGATTGCTACGATTTCATTATCATACTGCTCATCTGTTATGTTCTCAACCTCATCCTTTGTGAAGCCAAGATGTCCACCAGCCTTTGGACCCTCAATAACAACCATATCTGGTGATTTACCATAATGTCTGTCCCAAAGCTTACATATAACCTTTGCGGACTTAACGGAAGATACGATAGGCGCAATCTTTGTTTTAGTATTCTTTACAAGCTCAGGAAGCTTAGTCGGAAGACCGGCACCTGATACAATCAGGTCAATACCTGCCTTTACAGCAGCCTTAACATACTCCTCATAGTGTTTTGTTGCAACCATAATGTTAACACCAACAACACCACCCTTTGCTATTTCCTTAGCTCTGTCAATATATTTCTTAATTGCTTTAAGATTTGTCTCTAATGGTGCTTTATCATAGCCTGGCTCCTTAAAACCAATCTGTGCAGTAGATATAATACCCACTCCACCACATAGAGCTACATTTCCAGCAAGTTTATCAAGACTAATGCCTACACCCATGCCTCCCTGCACAATAGGATATTTAGCTATAAGTCCGTCAATATTAAGCGGTTTAAAATTCATATTATTTCATACCTTTCAAAAATTAGAAGTTTCTAAATCTGTCGTATCGCAAGTTTACGATTTCCTCTGCTGTCTTATCCTTATACTTGGCAAGGAACTCCTTGATATAGCCTTTCATAAATCCGGCAATATCAGCAAGGTTATCCTCACATGCCGGAGTAGGCTCAGGTATAATCTTCTCTATAATGTTAAGCTCTTTCAAATCTCTGGCTGTAATTTTCATAACCTCAGAAGCTTCGCCAGCTCTCTTTGAATCCTTCCAAAGAATAGATGCGAAACCTTCTGGAGAAAGAATTGAATACGTAGAGTTTTCAAGCATCCATACCTCGTTACCAACGGCAAGTGCAAGTGCTCCACCACTGCCACCTTCACCAATCACAATAGTAAGTACAGGCACCTTAAGACCTGACATCTCGTAAAGATTTCTGGCAATAGCTTCACCCTGACCTCTCTCCTCTGCTTCAATACCACAGAATGCACCTGGTGTATCTACGAAACAGATAATTGGTCTGTTAAATCTCTCGGCCTGCTTCATAAGACGAAGTGCCTTTCTATAGCCCTCTGCATATGGCATACCAAAGTTTCTCAAAATATTTTCTTTTGTATTTTTACCCTTCTGCTGACCTATTACAGTTACCGGCTTGCCACCTATTGTTGCAATACCACCAACTATAGAACCGTCATCACGGAACGCTCTGTCACCATGAAGTTCAATAAAATCTTTAAAAATCTTGTTAATATAGTCAAGAGCTGTAAGTCTTGTAGCTGAACGCGATGCCAAAACCTTGCTCCAGCAATCCATAGTAGCATTATCCTTTAATGGAATAGCCGCAATAGGCTTATTTTTTCTTAAATAATGGCTGTATGTATTGATTCTGTCTTCCTTAGCTGTATGCATTCTCACGATTTCACTTAAAGTATCTCTAAGCTCTCTTCTCTTAACGATACCATCGATAAGACCCTTCTCTAAAAGAAACTCTGAACGCTGGAAGCCCTTTGGAAGCTTCTGTCCAATAGTCTGCTCGATAACTCTAGGTCCTGCAAAACCAATAAGAGCACCTGGTTCTGCAAGGATTATATCACCAAGCATAGCAAAACTTGCTGTAACGCCACCAGTTGTAGGGTCTGTCAAAACAGATACATACAAAAGACCATTATCATTATGTCTCTTAATCGCCTGAGAAGTCTTTGCCATCTGCATCAATGACACGATACCCTCCTGCATTCTGGCACCACCAGAACAACAGAATATTATAAGTGGAAGCTTCTTAGCTGTAGCAGTTTCAACAAGTCTTGTAACCTTTTCTCCTACTACCTCTCCCATACTTCCCATAAGGAATCTTGAATCGCATACGCCCATAGCTACAGACTGTCCGTGAATTTTACCCTCGCCTGTGACAATAGCTTCATTTAAGCCTGTCTTCTCTCTAACAGCTGTAAGCTTTTCCTTGTATCCCGGAAAGTTAAGAGGATTACTTGTCTCTAAATCATTGTTCCACTCTTCAAAGCTTCCCTCATCGAGAACCATCTCTATTCTCTGCCATGCGTCAAGGCGGAAATTATATCCACACTTAGGGCAGACATGGTCGTTATTTTCCACATCTTCTGTATAAACTGCTTCACCACAGTTGCCACACTTCATCCAAAGGCCTTCTGGCACCTTTTCCTCTGCTGCAGCTACCTTATTATCTCCAAGAGACTGACTTCTCTCGATTGAAATATATGTGGTTTTCTTAAACATTTCCTTTAACATGGCTGTATCTCCTACATTCCGTATTCATCGTGGATAAAGTGTGTATTCACATCTCCACTTCTAAATTTCTCGTTACCAATTAAATCAAACTGGAAATCAATATTTGTCTGAATTCCTTCGATTACAAGCTCACCAAGTACAGACTGCATCTTATTAATAGCTGATGTTCTATCCTTGTCGTGAACAATAATCTTACATATCATAGAATCATAATTTGCCGGTATCTTATAACCATTGTAAATAGCTGAATCTACTCTTACACCGTTTCCACCTGGGAAATGGATATTTGTTATAACACCTGGACATGGCATAAAGTTCTTTGCCGGATTTTCAGCATTGATACGACACTCAATTGCATGTCCGTTTACCTTAATATCATCCTGCTTTACTGAAAGCTCTAAGCCCTCAGCTACACGAATCTGCTCCTTGATAAGGTCTAATCCTGTTACCATCTCTGTTACAGGATGCTCAACCTGAATACGTGTGTTCATCTCCATAAAGTAGAACTCACCGCTCTTATCAAGAAGAAACTCTATTGTACCTGCACTCTCATAGCCAACTGCTTTAGCTGCCTTTACTGCAGTCTCGCCCATCTTCTGTCTTAGTTCATCATTAATTGCAACTGAAGGTGACTCTTCAATCATCTTCTGATGCTTTCTCTGGATAGAGCAATCTCTCTCTCCCAAATGAACCACATTACCAAACTTGTCAGCAACAATCTGAAACTCAATATGTCTAGGACTCTGTATATACTTTTCAATATACATTGTATCATCACCGAAGGCGTTAACTGACTCTCTCTGTGCAGTATTGAAATTTGTCTCAAAATCCTCTGACTTTTCAACAATTCTCATACCCTTTCCGCCACCACCTGACGATGCCTTAACAATAACCGGATAACCCATTTCATCAGCTATCTTGTGACCAACTGCTGCGTCAAATACAGGCTCTGTTGTACCTGGTGTTACAGGCACTCCAGCCGCTATCATAGTAGATCTAGCCTCTGACTTATTACCCATCTTATCTATAAGCTCTGCGCTTGGTCCGATAAATGTAATATTACATTTCTCACACATCTGCGCAAACTTGCTGTTCTCAGATAAAAATCCAAATCCAGGATGTATAGCCTCTGCACCTGTCATAAGAGTTGCAGAAAGTATTCTCTCCATATTGAGATAACTATCAGCTGAGTTAGCTGGTCCGATACAAACTGCCTCGTCAGCAAGCTGTGTGTGAAGGGCATCTGCATCAACCTCTGAATATACAGCAACAGTCTTAATACCCATCTCTCTACATGCTCGTATAATACGAACTGCTATCTCTCCTCGATTTGCAATAAGAATTTTTCCAAACATATAATGCTCCAATCTAGCCAATGGCAAATGTAAGCTCTGCTGCCACTGCTACCTTTCCATCTACTGTAGCTGTTGCCTTACCAACACCAACAGGTCCCTTTACCTTTATAAGCTCACACTCAAGCTTAATAAGATCACCAGGAACTACCTTCTTCTTAAACTTGCATGAATTAATAGAACCAAAGTAAGCTGTCTTTCCCTTATTTTCCTCAAGGCTTAAGATTGCCACCGCACCAACCTGTGCAAGGGCCTCTACCATAAGTACACCCGGCATAACAGGCTCCTGTGGAAAATGTCCCTTAAAAAATGACTCATCATATGTAACAGCCTTATAACCAACAGCTCTCTTGCCTGGTTCAAGCTCTTCTATTTTATCTACAAGTAAAAATGGATGTCTATGTGGAATAATCTCCTGAATTTCCTTTATACCTAACATACTTTTCTCCTCTACTTAATCTTGATAAGTGTCTGGCCGTACTCAACCATATCCTTGTTGTTTACCATAATCTCTGCAACTACACCGTCATACTCGCTCTCGATTTCATTCATAAGCTTCATAGCCTCTACGATACCGATTACCTGACCCTTCTTCACTGTGTCACCAACGCTTATAAATGGAGCGTCATCTGGTGAAGGAGCGCTATAGAATGTTCCAACAAGCGGAGACTTAACAAGCTTTAAATTCTCTTCAACCGGTGCTGCTTCTGCCTGAGCTGCTGTAGCTATAGGAGCTGCAAACTCTGCCTGTGGCATCATAACCTGTGGAGCCATAGCAATAGGCGCTGCCATAGCCGGCTGTGCAACAGGGACCTGAACAACCTGTGTAGCCTTCTTCTCACCAGACTTAATCTGGATTAACTGGTCACCTTCCTCGTATGTAAAGTTTGTAACCTTTGAATCTGAAACTGTCTTTATTAATTCTATAATCTGATCAAAATTCATACTCATAACATTTTCCTTTCTAAAGCTGTGCTATTTAGCAAACTTCTTAACAAGAATACTAGCGTTGTGACCACCGAAGCCAAGTGAATTTGAAATAGCATAATTAACATCCATATTCACGCCACTTCCCTGACAATAATCCAAATCACACTCCGGATCAGCTTCCTTAAGACCAACTGTCTGGTGTACATAACCATCTTCAATAGTCTTAACACATGTAATAAACTCAACTGCACCTGCTGCACCAAGTAAATGGCCTACCATTGACTTTGTAGAGTTAATCTTAACATTATTTGCAGCATCACCAAAGGCAAGCTTAATAGCCTTTGTCTCAAATAAATCATTGTGATGTGTACTTGTTCCGTGAGCATTAATGTACTCAACATCTGCTGGAGCAACATTAGCTTCCTTCATGGCATTTGACATTGCTCTGGCAGCACCAGAACCATCCTCAGCCGGTGATGTAATATGATAAGCATCTGATGTAGCACCATAACCAACTATCTCAGCATAAATCTTTGCACCTCTTGCCTCAGCATGCTCAAGTGTCTCTAAAACAACGATGCCGGCACCTTCACCCATAACAAATCCGTTTCTGTCCTTGTCAAATGGCTTACATGCCTCCATTGGGTCTTCTGTTGTACTAAGAGCTGTAAGGGCTGCGAATCCGCCTACACCGATTGGTGAAATACAAGATTCTGTACCACCTGCTATCATTACATCTGCATCGCCACACTGAATACTTCTATATGCTTCACCAATACTATGTGTACCTGTAGCACAAGCTGTTACAACATTAAGTGACTTGCCCTTTGCTCCAATTGCTATAGACACATTTCCTGCTGCCATATTTGTAATCATCAAAGGTACTGTCAAAGGATTCATTCTATTAGGACCTTTGTCGAGAAGCTTAATATGCTCTCTTTCCATAACATCAAGACTACCTATACCTGAACCAACAGAAACACCTACCATATATGGATCTTCCTTCTCCATATCAAGACCAGCGTCTTCCATTGCTTCCTTTGTCGCTGCTACTGCAAACTGACAGAATCTATCCATTCTCTTTGCAGCTTTAACATCCATAAATTCCTTAGGATCAAAATCTGTTATTTCTCCGGCAACTTTTGCCTTGTACTCTGTTGCGTCAAGTCTTGTAATAGGCTTAATTCCTACCTTACCTTCCTTTACGCCATTCCAGAAATTATCTACTCCTATACCGATTGGTGTAACTGCACCTAATCCTGTAACCACTACTCTTCTCATTTCGTTCTCCTTACCTACTTTGTTATAAAAACAACTTGTCTATAAAAGACATGTTATTTTTACATATAAAGACCACCATTTACATGGATAACCTGTCCTGTTATGTATGCCGAATCCTCTTTTGCAAGGAATTCTACTGCGTTTGCAATATCTGCCACATCACCAAGCTTCTTTGCCGGTATCTGTGCTAAAAGGCCCTCTTTAACTGCATCTGGAAGAACCTTTGTCATATCTGTGTCAATAAATCCAGGTGCCACTGCATTTACTGTAATATTTCTTGAAGCAAGCTCTCTGGCTGCCGACATTGTAAGTCCAACAACACCTGCCTTAGAAGCACAGTAGTTTGCCTGACCTGCATTTCCCATTGCTCCAACTACACTTGAAAGGTTGATAATTCTTCCATATCTCTGCTTCATCATCTGCTTTGTTACAGCTTTAATTCCATTAAAAGCACCCTTTAAGTTTACGTCTATAACATCCTCAAAATCCTGCTCTGTCATCTTAAGGATTAAATTATCCTTTGTAATACCAGCATTGTTAACCAAGATATCGATTCTGCCAAACTGTTCTACCACGTCAGCCATCATCTTTTCAACTTCGGTATAATTTGCAACATTACACTTATATGCAATAGCGTCTCCGCCATTAGACTTTATCTCATTTACAACTTCATTAGCTGCTGCCTCTGAACCTGCATAATTAACAACTACCTTTGCGCCACTTGCTGCAAGTCTCAAAGCAACTCCCTTGCCGATACCTCTTGCTGCACCAGTAACTACTGCTACTTTATCTTTAAACATCTTTTTCCACCTTTCTTACAAAAGAGCTGATACAACAGCATCTACATCTTCATATTTTTCAACATTATATGTAATCACTTCTTTATCTACTGCCTTTGCAATCTTCTTTATGAAACCTGTAAGTGTTTTACCAGGTCCTATCTCAACAAATGTATCTACGCCGTTTTCAATCATTTTCTCCACACTCTGAATCCAAAGAACTGATGATGAAACCTGCTTTTTCAACATTTCCTTAATTTCGTCTTTATTATCTTTTGTAACATACTCTGCTGTTACGTTTGTTACATATGGAATCTCAAAGTCCTTAAGTTCAACATCCTGAAGAACCTTGTAAAGTTCCTCTCCAGCACCCTCAAGCATAGCAGAATGGAATGGTCCGCTTACATTAAGGATTACACATCTTCTTGCGCCTGCCTCAGAAAGCTTTGCATTAGCTTCTTCTACCGCTTCCTTCTTTCCTGTTATAACTATCTGTCCAGGACAGTTATAATTTGCCACTGATACGCCATCAATCTTGCTGCAGATATCTGCAATCACTTGGCCATCAAGACCAATGATTGCTGACATAGCTCCAAGCCCGTTTGGAACTGCTTCCTGCATTAAAATACCCCTTTGTCTAACTGCTTTAACTGCGTCTTCAAAACTCATTACCCCTGAAGCAACCATTGCACAGTATTCCCCAAGGCTAAGTCCAGCACAAACATCTGGCTTAAGTCCCTTTTCTTCAAGAACCTTCAACATAGCTACTGATGTTGTAACCATTGCTGCCTGTGTATATTCTGTTATGTTGATATCCTCATTTTCTTCAAAACAAAGCTTAGTCATATCTAAGTCTAAAAGCTCTGTTGCCTTATCGAAAATCTCTTTACTAAGGCTAGACTTCTCATAGAAATCCTTGCCCATACCTACTACCTGCGCGCCCTGTCCGGGAAATACAAATGCTATCATGATTTACTCCAATTCCTGTACTTTATGTACTATATGTTTATTAGTTTACACCCTTAGCCTGAAGATACTTCATAACATCTTCAACTGTGTTTAACTCTGCTAAATCCTCTGAAGGAATCTCTACGTTATACTCTTCCTCAAGAGCCATAACTAACTCAAATAAATCTAATGAGTCTGCGTTTAAATCATCCTTGAAGCTTGTTGTCATCTGTACCTCAGATACGTCACAGCTTAACTGCTCTGCTACGATTGCCTGAATCTTCTCTAACATTGTTTCTTTCTCCTTTAAAACTTAAAAATTATTTTTTTCTATCAAAAGATTTTTGGATAATAAAATATTTTGATACTCAAACTATATTCTCATATGTATAATTTGTCAACCTATTTTTTCTATTTTTTTATTGCATCACGAAGCCATTTAGCCCACTCTGATAATTCAGAGTCATCAAAACCGCTTATTTTATTAGTCCAGGTCTGGAACATAGCGCTTGACTCACCCTTGTTTGACAAATTCCATCCAACAAAACTAATTCCATTATTATTTAAGAACTCAAGCCAACGATTTGCCTCATTTATATCTAATCCACCATTTCCCGAGGCATCGCATATGCTAAACTCAGTAACAAACAGCGCAAGTCCATTATTTATAGCTGTCTGTGCCTTATCTCTAAGCCACTGCTTATGTGTAGCCGCATAATAATGAAGGGCATACATTATGTTGTCATATCCTGTTATCTTATCGTAAGAAGCTTGGTCTACATCCTGTGACCATGTAGGTGTTCCCACTACTATTATGGCGTTAGGGTCATTACTTCTTATTACAGGTATAACCTCATTGGCATAAGATTTTATATCGGACCATGATGTTCCACCATTTGGCTCATTACATATTTCATATATAATATTGTCGTAATCCTTATATAAAGAAGACATCTCTCTAAAGAAATTTATAGCCTCTGATTTATTTGTATGAGGATTGCAGTCAGATAATATATGCCAATCAACAATAACATATAGTCCTAAATCAGTCGCCGCATCTACTCCATTCTTAACAAGTTTTTTAAGTTCTTCTTTATTTCCTCCAGAGCAGTAGCCTGCGTACTCTGCTGTATACATAGCAATTCTTACTACATTTACGCCAAATGCATCTCTTAAGTACTTAAATGTATCATATGACACATACTGTGGAAACCACGATATACCATGGGTACTGGCACCCTTTAACTGATATGGATTGCCATACTTATCCACCAGCTTAGTTCCCGATACTGACAATCTGCCGTGAGCCTCATATGGTGTCTTTCCTTCATCATTTATAACCGGCTTCTGTGTAGTTGGTTCCTCTGTAGTTGGCTCCTGTGTTGTTGTTTCCTGTGTTGTTGGCTCCTGTGTTGTTGGCTCCTCTGTTGTTGGTTCCTCCGTAGTAGGCTCCTCTGTTGTAGGTTCCTCTGTTGTTACTTCCTCTGTTGGTGCTTTAGAAGTTGACTGGTCGCCATTCTCATTATTAGCATTAGATGAATCCCACCATAACGATACCCCATCATCCACGCTATCCATAATGTCTTTTAGATTATTTAGTTCCGACTCCTTCGAATCATTACAGCTGCATCCCACTGTAAACATGCATATCACAAGTATAAGTGCCAATATTCTTTTTGCTTTCATCTTTTGTTCTCCTTTCAATAATAATCTGCCGGTGACATATTAAAGGTTATATCTTTACCATCAGATTTTAAAACTATAGTTCCCTGCTTATCTGTTCTATATATAGGTATATTATTTGTAATACAGTAATTTAATATTGCCCCATGGGGATGACCATAAGAATTGTCTTCTCCACAGCTTATTATTACACATTCCGGCGTCACCGCTTCAAGCAATTCATCTGATGAAGATGTTCTGCTGCCATGATGCCCTGCCTTGTATACATCAGCATCAATATTAATGCCATTCTTGACTATATCCTTCTCTGAAGCCTCCTCCGCATCACCTGTAAAGAGGAAGCTGTTCTCTCCATATGTAAGATAAATTCCAATGGATGAATCATTTGACTCCTCATAATCATCATTGGGAGCTATGATTGTAAATGTTGCTTCTCCCAGTGAATATGTCTCCCCAACCTTTGGATTTTCTATTTTATAATTCTTATTCCTCACTGTTTGAATCACATCATCATAGGTCTTTGTATCCTTTATGTAATCCGGCATAAATATTTTTTCACAATCAAACTTATATATAACTACATCAAGTCCGCCTATATGGTCTGAATCCGGATGCGTACCTATAACATAATCAAGCTTTTCTATGTCCTGACTCTCCAAATAGCTCCACACCTTACTGCCCATGTCATTCTCACCTGCATCTATGAGCATACTCATTCCATCGCACGTTATAAGTGTAGAATCGCCTTGGCCTACATCAATATAATGTATTGACAATTCACCAGTCACCTTCTTAGCTTCTGTAGTAGTTTCCTTTTCTTGTTCTCTTGAACCACCACTTATGCCTATAGCTATACCAATGGCAGCAAGTAGTGAAAAAATCCCTACTGCTGCCCTCTTTAAAAATCTCTTCCTAGTCATTTGTCACATCACCGCTCTCACTTAATGATATCTTATCGCCCACCACAGTTGCCTCTGGCTTAATAATGCAATAACCTAAGTCCTTTATACGAGCTGCCACCTCTCGCAAATCACGATATGTCTGCCCACTATAACGGACCTCTTTTGCGCATACACCATATGCATCTATATCAAATGCCGATGCATCATAAAGTGCTCTAAACATATGATATCTCTGTGTAACTACAATAGCCGACTTTACTCCAAATATATTTGCTGCTCTATACATTGTATCATAGGTAGATAACCCGGCATGGTCCATAAATATACACTCTGACGGTATTCCCTTATCTATAAGAAATGCCTTCATAATATTTACTTCATCATAATCAGCTTCTCTGTGATCTCCACTTACGATAATCTTTTCAGTCACACCTGACTGATAAAGCTCCACAGTCTTATCCAATCGATCCTCCAGCATTTTACTTGGAGTTCCATCTGGTCTGACAGCTGCCCCTAATACAATAATACAATCTGCATTCACATCCATATCAATCATCTGCTCTATAGACTTTATTCTGGATGCAGTTACTGCCATCACATAAATATTTATGCCCATAACCGCTACAAATACAACTACAGCCAAAATACCAGCTATTATCCCTATTTTTTTTAGTATCTTTTTTACATCTGCCTTTTTCAATATAGCTCTCCACCGGTTTTATCAACTATAAAAACTATTTGCCACCCTCAAACATCGTCTGTGATACTCCGTAAGAGTCTTTCACAATTTCAATCTCCTCGTCTGTAAGTCCCTCACTATATACTGTTCCGTCCCTAAAGATAGCATAGCTGCGTTTTGTTTTTAATAAATTTCTACCCATTACATCATTCATATATTCATCATCCGGGATACCTAAAAGGTACGCCAGTGTCGGCATTACATCTATCTGACCAGCTAACACGTCTGATGTAACACTCTCTTCCATATCTTTTGAATTAATAATAAGTGGCACCGTATAATATCCCTTAGCCTCAGCCCAAGGATACTCATCATACCATTCCTCCAATGAATACTCATAATATTTATGTATTCCTGTATGGTCACCTGTCACCACTATAATTGTATTATCAAGGAGACCATCTGCTTCCATTCTCTCTAGCAAATTACCCACCTGAGTATCAACATATCTACACAGCTGTAAATATCCGCCAAGATATGTATCATCAAGCGCCTCATCAAGCTGCAGCTCCTTTATTGATTCATCTTTAATCTCAAATGGCATATGACTCGAATTCAAAACTATATGCGCATAATATGGCTTTGTAACATCTGCCACATGAGGATAAATCTGTTCTATAAAGTCCTTATCATTAATAGTAAATCCAATTTTATCCACATCCATATTAAGCATCTCTGCACCGATGAAGTTGTCTACACCAATCATGTTTTTCCATGCTTCCTGGTAATTCCAGAAGGAACCATTTACAGCCTGTGCGTACACAGTATCATATCCTCTTTCAATAAGCATATCTGGCAAAGATGTCAGCTTAACATCTGAATATCTAAAGAAAGTACTGCCCTTTAATACAGGAAGTCGGGATGTTGTGTACATAAGGTCAGCGTCTGAGCTGTTTCCACCCTGTACCTGCTCATAAATATTGTAAAATACAAATCCATTTTCTGTTAATCTGTTAATATTAGGCGTAATCTCCTGACCATCTATCTCACGACCTATCACAAAGGTTTCAAGGGATTCTATCTGCAAAAACAATACATTCTTTCCATTGAATATAGATGCATACTGATTATCCGGAATATTTTCATTTTTCCAATTAAAATAAGTATCGATATCTTTCTGCTCGTCTTTATCTATCTCATTATCAAAAAGCCCCATAAAAAGCTCATACATATCCTTAATATGGTAACCCATAGACGAAAAATATCTACTCTGCTTCTCAGCATCCTCAGTCTCTAAGAAATCTGTATTAACATTAAAGACCTTAGCTTGTATAGGTATAGCTGCAATTATAAACAAGCATGTACATATAGAAATAACCGCACTTCTAAGAAGAGCTTTTCTTCTCACCTGTACATCTATCTCTCTAGCCCTACACTTCCATAAGAATATAGCAAGGACAATGAGATCTAAAAACAGTATAACATCATATCCGCATATTAATGATGTAACTTCGCCACCATCAAAACCGCTGAAATTTTTAAAAATATAAACATCCACCATAGATGGCATAGTAAAAAATGAGCGATTATATATCAAATCCATACATATAAGTATGGTGAAGAAAATATCCCATGTAACAACATATTTTATACGATTACTGTTTTTCTTAAATAACAAAGATAAGCCTAATATACACATTACTATTGCCCAGTAGTAAATCCAATATTTCCATGTAGCAGCTACAGCTGCACCAAAATCAGGCGTATAAAGGTTATCGCCCAAATTATACGCCTGAAGAAGTATATTCTTAATTACAACACCTATTGTAGGTATCAAAAAAAGAACTAAATCAAATACCCTGTTTCTTATTATTATCTTTTCAACAAATACTTTATGAAAAAACTCTTTTATACTGCCCTTCATTTTTATCTCCTATGTTACAAAACGCACACTTAATTACTTTCTATTGAAGATTTTTCCCTTGTAAATCTTACCAGTAAGCAATATAAGACAGACTGTCGTTAAAGTCAAGACAACAAGAGAAATAATTCCTTCTCCAATGCCACACTTACCTAATATTACATCTGAAGGCAAGATAAATGGGGAAGTAACCGGAATTATGTAAATCGCTTTCATCAACAACTCATTCTCTAACAATGGTGCAAGATAAGATACTATCCAGCCCACAACTACAGGTATCTGATACATTGACATAGCTGTCGATACATCTTCCATCTTGCTGACTGCTGATGCAATAAGCGCTGCTATGACACAGAACATAAGGAAACCAATCATTATAGCTAATATAGCAATTATCACTGATGCCAGCGTAAAAGCTCCATTTCCATTATCAACCTCTAAAAGTCCTGTTATAACATCAACATAGTTTACATAATCAGGGTTGATTTCGTCAGCAATCATGCCTCCTGCTATATAGCCAACAGCTCCACAGCCAATCCAAATAAGCAATTGAAGTACTGCCATTGTAAACACGGCCAAAACTTTACCCGTTATAAGGGCGTATGGTTTAACCGATGTCAAAAGCATCTCCATAAGCTTTGAAGATTTCTCTGCAACAACAGATTTTGTCACATTCTGGCCATACAACATAACCATTGCATATATAATCAGCGTACATATCATAGGCACGAACATCTCTGTCAGCATAACGCCAACGTTCTGAACATTCTCATCCACAGATACTGCCTGTGATAGATACGGTGCCATAAAATATGGTAAATTTTCAGGAGCAACTCCGGCTATCTGATATCCATATATATCTATGTAATCGAGAACATAATCCATATATTCTTCTGCTGCCCCATTAAATAATGGAGACTCTTCGCTTGTAAAAGTACTGAATACTATGTCGTTTTCATCCTGCTTTTCAACAGTTACTACAACAGCATCCAAATGAGTGTTTACATAATTATCCTTATCCTCTGCTGGAATCACTGTTACATTAAACTTCTCTTCAATTACACCTTCAAGTGATAACGAGAGTGTTATAAGTGTGTTAAGCATCTGGTCATCCAAAACATCAGAATCAACTAAAAACACTTCCTCAATCTGTTCTTCAAAACCATCCTCAACTACAACCGTATCATCCGGCTCTTCATCATCCAACTGCAATACTGCCATAAGAACACTTATAAGCGCAAATATCACCGCAATAACGATTCCCAAAACGACTGTTGAAGTCTTGTAGCTGCTTCCCTTAACATTCTGGGTTGCAGTAAATGAAAATACATCCTTCCAGCCTGTAAATAATCCCTTCTTTTCCATTACTTAGTGCCCCCTTTCTTAGTACCAAGCTTCAAAAGGTCCTTAAATTTCAAAGGTGCACCACTATAATATATAAGATGCTCATATATACCTGATACAAAAATCATTAAGGCCACTATGCAAACAACCAAAATTGCTATAGATATAAGACCTATTATCAGCGAAATCTTGCCTAACAATAAATACGCCGGCACTATAAATACTGTCGAAAGTGGAACAAAGTATACAACATATGAAGCTGCACCCCAATCTCCAAATCCCATAGTAGCTGAAAGTACATATGCCAGAGTAACGTATGCACCAATAATCATAGCGAACGTAAAGAGCTTAACACCCTCTGCCATCTCTTCAACCTTTGAAACTGTTGCTCCTGCAATACCAGCTATAAATCCATAAAGAACAAAGCTAAGCATAAATATAATAACCGCTACTATAACATTAGCAATATTTAATCCTTCTAATATCTCACCATTAATAAGCGATTGAACCACATCCGGAATGACCATTGAACCATCCGGATTCTTAAACAAACTTCCGTTTATAATAATTGAACCTACAAATGCAACCAATATTCCACCAAGCATAGTAAAGACTGTTGCAATTGATGCAAGTACCTTACCTGTTATAAGAGCCATAGGTCTGATAGAAGTCATAATATACTCTATAACCTTTGATGATTTCTCTGTGACAATCTGCTCTGCAACCTTGCTGCCAAGTATGCTTATTGAGAATATACCAACCATAATAAATACATATGTAACCCAGTATTCTGTCATGCCAAGACCTGTTTTATCTTCTATAACCTGTCCCTGTACATCCACCTCAACAACCTCTGAGATATAATTGTAGGACATAAGCTTGGCACCTTCCTCTGACTCTATCATAATATTTGAAAGTGCTTCCACGTGTTTACCATCTACATATCTGGAGAAATTGCCTGCTGCATCGGATAAATCCTCAACATTTTCACCGTAATAAACCACATAGTCAAAACCGTAGCTCATGTCTTCCTGATCCTCAATAAAATTGATAACAAGAAGAACATCACCCTCCTCAGACTTACTTACAGTTTCAAAAACCGCATCATGTTCTGTCTCTGTAACAAGGGCATATTCCTTAAGGCTATATGCTCCATCAGCTACAAGAATATCCTTTATACTTTGACCAAGCTTACCATCAAAAACATTATCTTCAATATAAACTGTGCCAATAAGTTCTGACTTTGTCTCATCAACCTCTTCCTCATCAGAAGAGGTTGTAAGTGCTGTTGTAAGTGGCAATGCAACAAATGCAATAGCCATTAACACCACCATACTTATGAGAAACGCCTTAGTCTTTACAGACTGAATGTAAGCAAACTTAAAGACACTTGCAAGTCCTGTAAATCTACTCTTCATCCTTATTGCCCACCTTTTCTACAAAGATTTCGTGAAGTGATGGCTCACGAAGCTCAAACTTAATAACTGTCACATCCTCTGTAACTAGCTTCTTTAAAAATTCTGAAGCCTGCTCCTCGCCCTTAACCTTAAGCTGGTATCCGTCAGGAGTCTCATTGACAATAGTGATGCCAAAGCTGTCAATATAAGGTCTTATGTCCTTACCTTCACACTTTACAAACATATTTACACGGCCGTAGCTCTTCTTTATCTCATTTAAATCACCCTGTAATACGACATTTCCTCTATTTAAAATAGTAATATCCTTACAGAATTCTTCTATAGTACCCATCTGATGGCTTGACATAATGATATACTTATTGCTTTCAATAAGCTCTTTTATGATTCCCTTAAAAAGATCTGCATTTACCGGATCAAGACCACTAAGTGGCTCATCTAAAACGATAAACTCCGGATCAGACAAAAGAGCTGCCATAAGCTGTATTTTCTGCTGATTACCCTTTGATAACTGGTCTGCTGTCTTTTCCTTCTCTTTCTTTTTCTTTCCTCCAAATCCCTTCTTCTTCTCTGGAATTGGCTGATATAAATATTCTGAAACCTCTAATCTCTTTGCCCAGTACTTAATTCTTTCCTTAGCCACCGACTTTGGAACCTTCTTAAGCTTTGCAAAATAAAGCAACTGGTCCATAAGTGTGAACTTTGGATAAAGACCTCTCTCCTCTGCAAGATATCCAAGATTCAATGACATTGGATCAATTGGCTTATCATCCCAAAGTATCTCACCCTCATCATAAGACAGCATACCTAGTATTATTCTGATTGTAGTAGTTTTACCTGCTCCATTTGTTCCAAGAAGAGCGTGTACACCCGGCTTCTCCATCTTAAAGCTCAAGTTGTTTACTACAACTTTATCTCCGTACTTCTTTACAAGATTTTTTACTTCTAATGACATATTAACCTCCTGTTATCCTTGTAATATATATGATAAAGTCTCTCGACGCACGTAATTACAGTGCACGAAGAGTCTCACCATTACTGATTTTTTTTGCCTCCTTATAGAGACTTCCATCCTTTTTTGTGATGGTTTTTTTTACAATTCCATCTACTGTACACATATTTACAGTAACTCTTCCTTTATCAATAATCGGATGCCTCATTACTCGTCCAATTATATCACTTGTATTACACCTTTCTCTGCTGGCAGCAATATATGTATACTTTTCATCTTCATAAGGGACATCCCCTTCTTTTAACATCTTATGTATTCTGCCTCGCTGTACTCTGGTGGTAAAATGGCACCAGTCATCACCAACGACAGGGCACTTCTCCATATGGGGACACGGTGCTGCTATGTACGCTCCCTCCTCTATGAGAACATCGCGTATCTTTCTAATGTTTTGGAAGCCTACAGGTGTTCCTGGCTCAATGATAATAAGCATTTTTTCTGTATTATCCCAAAGCTTACGAACCACTTTCATTCTATCCTCCGGCAACATTTCATTTAAAACATATGAAGATACTACCAAATCTGCTTTGTAGGAATCATTCAGTTGGCATAAGTCTGCTTTTATCCATCGGGCATCCTTTAACGCATTATCTGATGCTTCTGCCATAAGTTTTTTCCCGATAGACATCATGGCCTCTTCTCTCTCAAGACATGTTATCTTATCAAGCTTAAAAAACTCATTGGCGGCCCAAGAACCAGCTCCTGTTCCTGCCCCTGCATCAAGAAAGCTTCTTGGAACAAAATCTGATACCTGACAGACTTGTTCTATTGCTGAAGCTATAGCACCATATGTAGCAGGCATTCTCATCAATGAATATACTGCTGCTTCACTCTTTTTACCGAGAAGTGACTTTCCCGTACCACTGTCATTCATATATCTTCTACTAAGTTCCTTTGCGTCATCAGTCATCTTTCCAATAGATTCTCCTGACACAAGCTTCTCTGTAGCAAGCCTTAATTCAATAGGTAATTCCATATATTACCTCCTTATTGCAAGCCCTCCTATCCCATTTCACAAAAGCATACAACTATTAGATTTTATTACAATAACGTAGTGATGTCAACCTTGACAATGCCTATCTTTGGTGTATACTAAACATATAGAACCAAAGCAATAAAGCTTATTCCTTTAATACGGAGGTACATATGAATATATGGCATGATATTAATCCTGATAGAATCACTCCAACTGATTTTGTTGCAGTTGTAGAGATTTCAAAAGGAAGTAAAAAGAAATATGAACTAGACAAGGAAACCGGTCTTATAATGCTCGACCGTATCCTTTACACATCTACACATTACCCAGCTAACTATGGTTTTATACCTAGAACATACGGTGATGACAAAGATCCATTAGACGTTTTAGTTATCTGCTCTCAGCCTCTTGAGCCACTTACATTAGTTAAGTGCTACCCTATAGGTGTTATGAAGATGCTCGATAACGGAATGGGAGATGAAAAAATTATCGCCGTTCCATTCAATGACCCTACTTACAATTCATATACAGACATTGCTGAACTCCCAAATCATATCTTCGAGGAGATAAAGCATTTCTTTAAGGTTTATAAGGATCTTGAGGGCAAGGAGACAAAGGTCGACTGTTTAGGCGGACCTGATGAAGCTATAAAGATTATTCAGCATTGTATAGGAAACTACAATATGAGATTTGGTGAGCGTCACCCTTTCTAAAAATTGATATTTTTGTTACTTGATTTAATATTAAAAGATGGCTTGTTTTTTGAAACAAACCATCTTTTTTTTGCTATCTTATATGCATTCCAATAAAAATATATCTAAGACTACTTCTCTAGTCTCTCATTCATTTTAGTATTAATTTTATTTACAATGGCAGGCTTCACAAAGCGATTCATGAGCACCGCTACTACTATGCCAATAATCATCCCCGCCAAAACATCTGTAGGGAAATGCACGAACAGATATAGTCTCGTAAATGCTATAGCTGTTGCAAGAATAAGTGCTATTGTGCCAGGCTTCTTTTTATACAAAAATACTGCCGTCGCCGCTGCAAATGATGATGCTGTATGACCTGACGGAAAGGATGTCTCTCCTGGTGTTATAAGCGGTATAACGCTTGTATCCACCTGAAATGGTCTAAGTCGTCCAACTATATTTTTTATACCAATATTGACAATGAGGGCTTCTACCACCAAAGTCAGAAGAATCATTAATCCTGCAATTCTTCTCTCTCTGGCATGCTCTTTACTTTCCTTTCCCACCGCAGGAATTAAAAGTAGCAGTAATCCTGCAACTATCCATATAAATCCACCATCACCTAATCTTGTAACAAACAACATTATGGAATCTAAAATGTCATTATGTATAGTCTGTAATGCGTGTAAAATATCAAATTCTAATTGCATATATTTCCATATTCCTTTCTGTATACTTTAAACGCTTCTATTTTATAGTATATTTCATATGTTGATATTTAGCAATTTATATTTATAGTTCATTCTTTGCAATTTATAGTTTGTATATTTCTCTTAAAAGCTTCGTGCAACTATATTATAGTTCTCATTTAGTCACTTTATATTTTTGTATATTATAATTATAGTTGCACAATCACAAGAACATCCTCACAATATATTAACACTTATACTTCTTTTCCAAACACTAATTTCTGGATCCTTAGCGGAGCGTTTTTTCCAACCCTTTTTATAGATTAAATCTCTAATCTAAAAGTAATAATCTGCTTGTCCTCTCCATGCTCCAGTGACACAGTTACGTCACCACCATACTTTTTTGAAATCTTTCTTGCATTATACAGTCCAAATCCGTGTTTATTAGCAAATTTGTCTGACAATTTGACATTTTTAGTGGTATAACCCTTGTCGAAAAAGTGACTAACCTGCTCAAATGTAAGGTCTTTTGTCTCATTACTAATTTGAAAAACAAGCTTATTTCCTGCTGATTCCAACACTATAGAAACGTTACAAAGCTCCTCTGTTGCCGCTTCAAAAGCGTTATCTACAAGAGTTCCTACTATTTCTATTAGTCCATGCTCTGATACAGATGAAATAATATCAAGACTTTTTACTTGCACATCTACTTTTATAAATGGTTTTGCCGCAATTATTTTGCTGTACAAAAATCCTGCAAGAATTTTATCACTTATTTTAAGTATAGCAATTAACTGTCTTGAATCTTCCTTATACATATCTCTTATATATTGAGACTGAGCTTCAATAAGCTCATCATATGTATCTATGGTATAGTGCATATTCAGAATGGCATTCATATGATTATCAAACTCATGCTGTCTTGCTCTAATCTCTCTTACAAGTTCTTCCAAAGGCTTTATATAAAGCTGATATGTCCTAAGCTCTTGTTCCAGTATTTCTATTCGTTTTCTTCTCCTTCTAAAACTTAACATAATTTTTCCTCCGATCCCCATAACCCTCTGTCTATTTGACATTCACCATTTATCTAATCAATTTAATAGCCAAATCTCAAAAATCAATCCATTTTTTCTTTAAAATTATTTTTATAGGTTCCACCCAACTCTATACCATCGTCATAATGCTCCATCTTTATAATTCGGTTTACATAATCTACATTTTCTACGTATTTTCGGTTAATTACAAACATTCTATGGCATTGTATAAAGTCTTCCTCTGGCAACATTTCCATTAGTTTTACGATAGTAAGATATGGAATCTTCATAGACTCTCTTTTTAAATACAAGCACACACCTCTAGGCACAGCTTTTATAAAAACTATAGCGTCACACTTTATTCGGTAATTTATACCATCCTTCTTAACTACTATGCTTTTTTCTTCTTTGACATCCTCCATAGCAAGCAATTTTTTCACCACATTTTCCACATCATTCTTAATATATGGCTTAAGAATATATTGATAACAATGTAACTGTCTATATGCCTCCATTTCCAGATTTGCCAATGATGTAACCATGATTACAGGTGTAAACTGGTATTTTTCATGCATTCTAATTAGCTTTGCCAGCTCCATTCCCGATTTATCTTCCCCATCATCCTCTTTAAGATTAATATCAAGAAAAAATGCAGAGTAAACATTATCTGACTCTACATACTCTCTCGCCTCTATAAAAGAAGCGGCAGAATCAACTACTATTTGACTATTAAAACCAGCAGAGACAATCATCTCCTTAAGTGCATTTCTGCTTATTTCCTGGTCTTCTAAAATCAAAATTCGTATCATTCTGCCGCTCCTATATTACTCTACTTATTCCTTAACAGTTTCAACTACCGACTTTGCCATACCTGCAAATCCCTGAATTTCCGAAGGAATGATAATCTTTGTAGCTTTTCCATCTGCTGCCTTTGCAAATGCCTCAAGGCTCTTAAGCTTAATAACTGACTCATCAGCTCCAGCTTCCTTAATAAATCTGATACCATCAGCATTAGCCTTCTGGACAGCAAGAATAGCTTCTGCCTGACCTTCTGCTTCTCTGATTGTAGCTTCTTTGTTTGCCTCTGCACGAAGAATCTGTGCTTCTTTTTCAGCCTCAGCCGCAAGAATAGCTTCCGCTTTCTTACCTTCAGCTACAAGGATTGTAGACTTCTTCTCACCTTCTGCAATAAGGATAGCTTCACGTCTCTCACGCTCAGCCTTCATCTGCTTCTCCATTGCATCCTGAATAGCTGCCGGTGGAATAATATTCTTTAACTCAACACGATTAACCTTGATGCCCCAAGGGTCTGTAGCTACGTCCAATGAAGCTCTCATCTTTGTATTAATTGTCTCTCTTGATGTAAGAGTATCATCTAACTCTAAATCACCAATGATGTTACGAAGTGTTGTTGCTGTAAGATTTTCAATAGCCATAAGTGGGTTCTCAACACCATATGCGAAAAGCTTTGGATCTGTAATCTGGAAGAATACAACTGTATCAATTCGCATTGTTACGTTATCCTTTGTGATAACCGGCTGTGGAGCAAAATCTACAACCTGCTCCTTTAAAGGAACTCTCTTTGCTATTCTGTCAATGATTGGTACCTTAAAATGCATACCAACACCCCAAGTTGCCTGATAACCGCCTAAACGCTCGATTATGTAGGCATTTGCCTGTGGTACAATCTTAATACATGATACTAAAATACATAAAATTACTATTGCTATGATAAGCAAAATTACTAATGGGTCCATAATTTAACCGCCTTTCTTAATCCTGATATTTTTTTACAATAAGTTTTACACCTGTAATATTAACTACCTGTGCTACTTCTCCTTGCTCAAACACTATATTATCACTTTCCGCCCTCGCTGTCCACTCCTGACCGTTAACAAGCGCTGTCCCTGTCTCATTGATATTGTCAATTCGTTCAGTAACACGTACGACTTTTCCTATTATTCCTTCATAATTGGTTTTCGTACGATTCTTATTTAACGAACGCTCTGCAAGTGGCCTTGTAAAAATAACAAGCGCAAGTGATACAAGCAAGAATACTGACCACTGTATTATTACATGTATTTCTGCTATAGCAAGGAAGCATGCTATAAGCGCTCCTCCTGCAAACCATATGGACACAAGTCCTACAGTCGCAATCTCAACTACGACACAAAGTATCGTAAGCACCAACCAAAAAACCATCATAACTATCACCCCTTTCTCCGATGTTTTTTGTTGTTTACAACATACACCAAAGAATTTTAAACCTCAATAGGTTTTGCGTGAATTGAAGTTTTTTTGTATTGAATTAAAAAGGAGACAAACGCTTGCCTCCTTTTTAAATATGACTATAATTTAGTATTCTACATCATCGAATATATGGAATGAATCCCAATAAATAAATAGCGCCTGCGCCAATATCTTATCTTTGTGGATATATACGCTATCCATATCTCCGTCTGATTCCATTGCATTATTGTACCAAGTTCTTGCATCACTAGAATTATTTCTGTTATCTCCTAACACCAGGTAGCTCTCTTCTGGTACATAAAACGTGTACTTTTCTCCCTCATGCATCCACACTTTATCCTTTAAATATGGCTCTTCCAATGGACCCACTTTAAGAGTTCCATCTCCATTGTACACATATATCTGGCTATTTTCCAATACCACCTTCTCACCCGGCAGACCAATAATACGTTTTACATAATCCTCTGACGCATTATATGGGCTTTTAAAGATAATAATATCTCCTCTCTCAGGATCACTAAATGTATATGCAAGTCTTAATCCTATCATACGACTCTTTGTAGGAATCGTAGACTCCATAGATGCTGTTGGAACGTAAGCGTTAATAAGAACTACATTGCTTACGAATGCTGCTATCCCTACAGCCACGACTATCATAATAATCCAGCTCATTATCTCTTTTTTTAAACTAAACTCCGCCTTTCGCTGCTTGCGCTTAGCTTCATTTGAAAGCTTTGCCACATCATCATGATATGTTTCTGGCTTCTCATCTATATCATATTCTATAAATTCTATATCATCCTCTTCTACATCATCATAGAATCTTTTCTGTTCTTCTAACTCAGACATTTTATCCCTCCAAGATTATCAAACACATTATGTAGTTATCTGTTACTATATTCTACCATATAGAGTGGTTTTATACAAGAACTTATCGAAACATCCATAAACTTTCACTGCGTAAGCATCCAGTAGTCAAGCTGTTCTTCGCTGACAAAACCATGATGTGAGTACATAGCATGCGCAGCAGTATTTGCTCCATTTACATGTAAAAGAATTTTTTCTATATCATTCTCTATAAGATGCTTCAATATAAGCAGTAATAATTCGGTTCCATATCCATTTCCCCTATACTCCGGAAATATCTGAAAATCATATATAACTCCATGACTTCTTGTAAATTCTACGTTGCAGCTACCAACCTGTTCATCAGCTAAGTAGGCTGCAAATAGCTTTGTGTTTTCATCCTTTTGTACTCTCAAATCCAGCTTATTAAGTGGCATCGGTGTAACCGACATGTCATAGCTCATAAGAAATTCTGATGACACTAGGGTGGCAGAAAGCTTCTCAAGCACAGCAGCTCCCGCCTTTGACTCAGGTTCATTAACCAGTAATATATTCTCTATATTCCATTTTTTTATATTCTTAAGTGCATCATTCAAAAGGCGTCTAAAGTAGCCTTTTTCTCTGTGTTCTACAGACGTGCACCCATATATTTCGCATTGATTATCATCTGCCACAAATACCGATAAAAGGCTCACAAGTTTTACTCCATCATACATGAGATAAAAACAGGGAAACTCTCTGTCAGCGTTAAGTTCAGGCTCTAAAAAGCTAACACCTCTGGTGCCATCATGCTCTTTGCACTGAGATATAAGCTCTCTGGCATCATTATATTGAATTGAAGATAATCTGTTTGTAATAAATGTATTCATCTACTCTATACCTCTCTTGTAGCTTCCTTTAGCCATATCTTTTCCTCCTCATCAAGATACGGCGAAATTTTTTCGTACACTATTCTGTGATAATCATTTAATCTATCCCTGTCAATTTGTCCCATAGATTCAAAATCTATTGCTTCCATATCTATAGGTACCATCGTAAGGTTTTCAAACCTCATAAACTGACCATATTCATTACATTCATCCTTTACGCATACAATCATATTTTCTGTGCGTATACCGTACTGACCTTCCAGATAAAATCCCGGCTCATTTGAAGTAATCATTCCCTCCTCAAATATAGCGCTATCCACTTTATCCTGTCCACATTTCCATCTAAAACTGTTCGGTCCTTCATGAACATTTAGGTAATATCCCACACCGTGTCCTGTACCATGATTATAATCAAGTCCCAACTCCCAAAGCGGTCCTCTCGCAAGATAATCAAGATTCACACCTCTCACTCCGTACAAAAACTTAGCATTTGCCAGATTTAAGTGTCCTTTCAACACTGCGGTAAAGTGCTTCCTTTGTTCCTTTGAGCATTTACCCAATGAAATTGTTCTTGTGACATCTGTTGTTCCTTCGAGATACTGACCTCCCGTGTCGAAAAGCACAAATCCCTCTGGCTTTAACAATGTGTCGCTCTCCTGTGATGGAGAATAATGGCACATTGCAGCATTTGCACCATATGCAACTATAGGTTCAAAGCTTGGTCCCATATAATTTTCACCCTGCATCCTTAGACTCTCAAGGTATGCCGCAGCACTAAGCTCTGTTATATCCATTTTTCCAACGTTCTTCTTGAGCCAGTATATAAATTTTGTAACTGCCACACCGTCCTTTATATGGGCAATTCTCTCATTTTCCACCTCTATACTGTTCTTAATTGCCTTCGGCAATAATGTCAGATTAGGCGTATTTATGACATTAACATTCTTGGGAATATTTTTTACAATTGCGTAGTTAGCCCTGCTTTCATCGATTATAACTCTACAGCCTTCATGAAGCTTTTTTACATCCTCATATATGTCGTTATAAGCCTTAAGACTTACACCATCATTGGATAATACCTCTAATACTTCTTCACCGAAGGCCTCTTTTGCACCATAGATAATAGCATCCTTAATTCCTATGATTGCATACGATAAAACAACAGGATTGCATGGTACATCATTTCCTCTTATATTAAAGAGCCACGCTATATCATCTAAGGAAGTTAAGATAAACAAATCTCCACCTTGCTTGGTCATTTGCTCTCTCATTTTAGCCAACTTATCTCTTCTTGATACACCACAATATTTTGTGTGAAGTTCTTTAACCGGCTCCTTAGAAAGCTCTGGTCTCTCCTTCCAGATTTGACCAACCAAATCTATATCATAGACTATGGCACCTTCCTTTTTTTCAACGCTTTCTTCCAAGCTCAGAGCATATCCATAATCTACACATCTGCCGTCAAAACCGAGAACCTGACTCTTTTTAATATTATCTTCAATATAAGCTTTAACTGATGGCACCTGTGGTTGACCCATCTTCATAAGTTCAATGCCGCTACCTTCAAGTTCCGCTGCTGCCTGTATAAAATATCTTCCATCAGTCCATAGCAAAGCTTCACTCTGGGTTATAAGCGCTGTACCTGCTGAACCTGTAAAACCGGTAATATAATTTCTGCACTTAAAGTAATCACCTACATATTCCGAACTATGAAAGTCATCCGTAGGCACCATATACATATCTACTCCACTATCTCTCATAACTTTACGCAACGCTTCTATTCTTTCCCTAACCACAATACCTAACCTCACTAAAACTCTATTTCAACTATATATTATTATCTACTTATTCTTTTTACATACAAATCTATTTATATATGGTTTACATAATTTTTCTTCGGTCTGCTCTTTCTCAGCATATTAATGCCTTACCACAAAATGCGCTTCATTTTTTAATGAAATCACTTTATTTAAAGAGAAAGGAGATAAAGTGTAGCATCATCTCACTGGCGCTATTCTTTATCTCCTATTGTCTTATTTTTCTATTTCGCCAATACTGTTTATTCTATGGTAATTGTTGCAGTCACTTCTATCTCTTTATCATAGCCCTTTCCACTTGGAGCCGGTACTGAGAAGTTTGGAGTTCCATCTGAATTCCAATATATTCTCATAAGAGATGTATTTCTGCCTGCATCATAAAGTGGCTCATATCCCTCTTCTACAAAGAGATAATGCTCCTCCTGTCTAGCATGATAAACCAATATGTCGTGGCCCTCTTCATCAACTGTAAAGCTGTTATGACCCGGTCCAAACTGACCTGTAGACTTGCTTGACTGGAATACTGGGAATGGAGACTTTGTCCATGAAGCTGGATCAAGCAAGTCTGCATCCTCTGAAGCTGTAAGCAATCCGTTACAGTAAAGTGAATCAGTACCACTGGCAGAATATGTCATAAATATCTTACCATTTCTCACAAGGAAACCTGGTCCCTCACATACAGGAAATCCGTGTACTTCCCAATTAAACTTAGGCTCAACAACCTTTGTGACTCTCGATGAATCAATTGTCCACGGATTTGTCATCTTCGCTGCATAAATATCTGATAAATCAGGATGCTTCTCTGCCCAGAACATATAAAGCTCACCCTTATGCTGTAACACTGTATGATCCAGTGAGAAATCTGTAAAGGCTATAGAATCATCTGTTGTAGTCTTTACTGTTCCAAGATTCTTCCATTCACCTGTCATAGGGTCTGCATCTACACACTGAAGCACATGTGGTCTTATTGCCCATAAATTGTTCTCATCTACTGTTGTTGTTACATATACATACCAAGCTCCATCTATATAATGAATCTCCGGTGCCCAAATATGTGGGCTGCAATCTCCCGGCAGAGCCTCTCTGGCATAAATCACTCTCTCCTCATACTTTCCACAGCCATCAGCCAAATCTTCAAGACTTGCCGCCTTTCTGATAGTTACATTTCTATACTGATATTTACCATCAAGATTATGCTCCATATCTGTATGAGATGCTGTGAAATAATATGTTCCATCTGTATGTCTGTAAATAAATGGATCTGCTCTATGATAAATAATAGGGTTTGTATAATGATGTTCATAAATCTTACCCTTTACCTGATATGTGCCAGGCTTAGACAAATCTGCCTCTTCCCATGTAACCTTTTTATCATCAGAGTCACCATTTGAATATATAACCTTTACCGTTGTTGGAAGAGCACCCTTCACTACAGGGTTTTCAACTGATTCTATAACAACAGGCTCTGGCTTGCCATATGCACTGTTAAGCTCTGACAATACATCATCAAATATTTCTACAATCTTTGATTCCTTATCATAAGCGCTTAATGATGATGTATCCACTACCTCCTCATCACTGTAGTTTACAAAGTCTGTTGTCTTATACACAAATGTCTTTGTCTCATCGCAGGCATCTAGCGCATAAATAACAAAGCCATCTTCCTCTTTTACAATCTGTGGCTTAGACATACGCTTCGAACCAGCCTTTGCAAAAAGAATACCATTGCCACCATTTAACGCATACCAATTCTCTTTATCGTAGCTGTACTCAAGATGTAAGCTGTCTGACTCCTCGTTATTCCATCCTACTGTATATGGTCTTAAATAAATATTTTCGTGTAACATATTATTATCTCCTTAATTTTCCTAGCAAGCTTATACCAAATGTATACAAGCTGCCTTCATTTCATCCGATGTCTTATATTTTAATACACCATTTTCAACCTTAACGTCAATATCTGTATCAGAAAATGTTCCGGCAATATTTGTAGGGCAACCCTCTGGAAGCTCTATCTCAATATATTCAGGCAGCTGTCCGTAGAATGTATGAATAAGTGCATATGCCTCACCATTATCACCAACTCTTACTATTCCCTGCCAACCATGTGGATGACGCTCAGCTGTAACCTTTGGTCCAAATCTGTGTGAATAACCATACTTAATAATCTCGGCAATCTTTTTATAGAACGCCATACCTTCATCAATAGGCTTCCACTGCTCAGGCTTAAGCTCTGTCACATCACCTGAGATACACATTCTACCAAGGAATGTAGCAGCCACAGAATAGGCAATTCTCTTTGGTGTATCTGTATTTCTAATAACAGCCCATATCTGGCTCTGTCTTGGAAGTATTGCTCTGTGGAGGTTTGCAGCTATAATTGGAATCTCCTCTGTCTCATGGGCATCAGAGAATGATGCCATAGAGCATACGCTCATCATAAGCGGCTCAAGCTTATGTCCACCTGATGCGCAGTTCTCTAAGATAATGCCCGGAACCTCTCTCTTTACCTTCTCAACAAAAGCTACAGACGCGTCCATATTCTGTCTTAACGCCTCACCTAATGATTCAGCTCCATCACAACCGATACCGATTGTATCGTTGTAATCCATCTTCATATATTCAAAGCCATATTCATTTAATGTGCCGATAACCTTCTTTGTAAGATACTCATCAACCCAAGGATCCTTCATATCCCAGAAGCGTCTGCTGTATGTTGTAATAGGTACTCCATCTCTCTTTAGCTGATGCTCTGTGATATCATATGCTTTAGCCGCACTACCGATATTATCAATCTCAAACCATATACCGGCTTTCATACCGGCATTATTAATCATATCGACAGTTTTTTTCAATCCATCCTTAAAGAGTGTTGGTGAAACATTATAATCTCCCATACTGATATCCCAAGGAATACCATCCTCCTTAAACCAACCGCAATCTATGACGAAATATTCAAAGCCTTTATCCTTAATCGCATTTACTATACCTTCAATATTTTCATGGGATGGATTACCCCAAGTTGTACAATACTCATTGAAAATAATAGGAAGATGCTGCTCGCTCTCCGGAGCCTTATCAACATACTTCTGACCTGCCTGTGTAAGTCTCTGACAAATCATATCCACACCGCCACCATGACAAACTGACACAATAGCTGTAGGTGTCTCAAAGCTCTCACCCGGCTTAAGAATCTTTGTCCAATGGCCAAATTCTCTGTCTGCCAAACCACCAGTTAAATGAAGTCCGTCATCCTGTCTATATATTTCCATCTGCCAAGATGCCTCATGCTTTAACTGCACGCCCCAGAAAACATCATTTTTTGTATCCTCCACTGCAACAAATGGGAAGAATTTCTTAACCGGCATAGAACCTGTCTGACCAAATCTCTCTGTACTTACAGACCAATACGACCACGATGGTTCTAACTGTAAATCTTCAACTGTTTCTGTGCAAAGTCTGCCTTCATGGCTCCACTTTGAACGAAGTCTATGAACAAGTAAGCTATCTGGTCCATCTCCTTCAAGAAATGGCGATATATTTGCCAATTCAAAAGAGGAAAGCATCTCAAGAGTAATAGGCTTATCAGACTCATTCTTAATAATATTTTTCATCTCAAAGCTGTAGTCGCCCTCATAATATGTAACCATATGAGTCACCGCATATCCACGATTATCTCTCATATATGTCTTTACAACTGTTTTTTCATCAGTTTCCTCGACAATCTGGCTCTCATAATCCATACGATTAGATGACTCACCATTTCTCATAGAAGAGCCATGTCCATAGCAGTTAGGATACATATCTCCAACAATTTTTAACTGTACTAAAGAATTTTCTCTGTAAAATTTCTTAGCATTATCCTGTCCATCCATATCTGCCGGAATAATAGAAAATGCTGCTGTCTTAAAATCTGTCTCCTGCTCGTACTTTAAAATCATATCACCCACAGGAATTCTTGAAATCTCTTCGATTGCCATTTTATTACCTCCTATACATTCTTAACTTTTAAAAATAAGCTTTTGGTCTAAAAATTCTAAGCTTTTAAACTCTTTATCTATATATTTGCTGCGCCATCTTCCCATAACCATAGCCAATTCCTTAAGGACAACCTCCGTTACCGTAAAGCTGTAAAGCTTAGGTATAGGTGACGAGACTATATACTGCATTGTGTAAAAGGTTGATGTGTTCAGCTCTATCATCTCTTTGGATAGTCCTTCACATTCCCTGCATACAGCTCCACTTTTTTGCACATCAAAGCCCTTTAGACCATCTTTATTGCCACAATGTGCGCACGAGAACACATCCGGATACTCACCGTTTATGTAAAAGGTCTTTAATTCAAATATGTATCTGACCAGCTTGTTAGGTATCGACTCATTTGCCAATGCCCTAAGAGACTGGTAAAGCAGCTGTATCATTTCTCTTGAATCTACATTTTCGTGGCTGTAATAATCTGCCACCTCTAAAAAATAAAATCCAAAATAAACCGCATCCATATCCATAGAAATGTCATCAAAATAGTTTTGAATGTCCATCTCCACAACATTATAGGCCTCTCTTCCCTGATATAAAGAAAACTCTCCAAAGGAGAATGGCCTGCTACCTGCCGCAAAACGACTTGAAGGCCTTCTGGCACCCTTGGCAAATGCCGTTATTTTGCCTCTCTGTCCTGTCAGTATCACCAGGCGCTTGTCATATTCGCCCACGGGGGTGGCCGATAGAACAATTCCAGTTAGCTTTACCTGATTTACCACAGTCCGAACCTCCTAATTATATAGAATTGGGATTATAACCAAAATTCTTTAACTGTAAGTCACTGTCTCTCCATTCCTTTCGAACCTTAACCCACAGCTTTAAGTTTATCTTAATTTCCATCATACGCTCTATCTCATAACGAGCCGCGCTTCCAATCTTTTTAAGCATAGCACCCTGCTTGCCAATGATAATTCCCTTATGAGAATCCCTTTCACATACGATAGTTGCATCAATATCTATTATATCTCCAGACTTTCTCTCCTTCATCTGGTCAATATAAACTGCAATACCATGAGGTATTTCATCATTCAAACATTTAAGAGCCTTCTCTCTGATAAGTTCTGCAACAATCTGACGCATAGGCTGGTCTGTTACTGTATCCTCATCATAGAACATTGGTCCCTCACTTAAATATCTAAAAATAGTATCTATAAGGTCCTTCGTATTTGTACCCTTAAGTGCTGACACAGGCACTATTTCAGCAAAATCATAAATCTTTCTATAATTATCAATAAATCTTAATATTTCTTCTTTCTTTATGGTATCAACCTTATTTATCACCAAAATTACCGGTGTCTTAACATTCATAAGCTGCTCAGCAATATGTCTCTCACCTGCACCAATAAAATCAGTAGGTTCAACCAGCCACAATACCACATCAACTTCTTTTAAAGTCTGCTCAGCCACATTTACCATATACTCACCAAGCTTATTTTTCGCCTTATGAATTCCTGGTGTATCAACAAATACAATCTGTCCTTCCTCACAGGTATACACAGTCTGTATTCTATTTCTTGTTGTCTGTGGTTTATTTGATGTAATAGCAATCTTCTGGCCTATAAGCTGATTCATAAGAGTAGATTTTCCAACATTAGGTCTGCCTATAAGTGTTACAAATCCAGATTTAAAATTTTCTGACATCTATTTCAATCCTTTCTCCTTAATTACTTTAACAAATCCTTAGTCTCTAAAAATAGTTCCTTACACTCATCAATCTTTCCGCTATTTCCTACAACACAAAGATTATTCTGTTTAAGAACTGCCTCTATCATATCTGCAATACTATGAATTTTCTCATTAGAAAGAGCTAATACCTCATCTCTTTCTCTTTGAATCATATCCATAGTAAGACCGGTCATATACATACGCAGTGCTGCATCACCCTTACCCTTGGCTGTTTTTGGACGGTCTAAGTTACTTATAGTTCCGATAATGTACTTAAGTATATCTCTGTCAGACTCATTAAAGCTTCTCAAATACTCAGGTATTTTATCGTAAACCTGATTTGTTTTTGAGAGATTTGGGTCCCTGTATGAGCAAAAATAGACATTACCACTGTATGCATAGCTGCTCATGCATCCGTATGCTCCGCCCTTTACACGAATATTTTCCCAAAGGTATCCGTAATCCATAATATTTTCCAGACATTTAAGAGTTCCTGTATACTCATATCCTGCCTTCTTAAAGTTACCTGTTCTGGCAACACTCTGTATCTGTGCCGATGTCTTCAATCCTTCATTCTTCTTTACAGGAGTAAGGTTTCTTGACGCTTTAATCCATTGGTCGTCATGAAGCTTAGACACAAAGCACTTAAATGGCTCTACCATCTTGTCATAGCCTTCACCATCAGCGGTGTAGCCAAGTACAAGATTTCTTTTGTTAAATACAGCCTTAGCTGTCTTTTTAAGGTTAGCTATAATCATATCCGATTTAGAGTCAAAATTGTCTGCCAAATCTTCAATAAACCAAATAAAATCTACGCCTGTTATCTTATCAACAACCATTGCCGTCTCAGAGAAATAGGCGTTTGCTCTATTTATAGCAAGAGAGTGACCGCTGTTCGCAGCCTTCGAGGCAAGGTTTGCCTTAAGTTCTCCTATGATTTCTTTAATCCTCTTCTTATCATCAAGCTTGGACTTTAGAAGCACTTCCTCAAATATCTCAAATGCCTTATCCTGCTTTTCATAAAACACCTTTATGCCAGCCTCAAAACGAAGAGTATACTTCTCATCGACTACACTTTTATATGTTGCAGATGATATATCTAAGCCACCTGTATGAATATTTATCATATTATTAAGCTGAACATATGAATAATTCTCTGTATCCACGTATCCCAGCACCTTTGGGAGCAGACCCATATAAGGTATCAGCTCCTCATCTAAGTTTGATGAATCAAATGTAGCTGTAATGTATGCAATATTGTTTGTGAACAAATCTGTTCTGACAATCTTTGTGTCCTCAAGTTCAATCTCACTATACTGAATCTTTGGAGCCGCCTTGTCGATATCCTCATGCTTAAGCATCGGTATAACCTCCAGCTCCTCCTGTGTGTTTGGTGTACTCTGATACTCCTCAAGCTTACTTGCTTCTTCCTCTATAGCTTTAATCTGCTCATCACTTAATGATTCCTTGTATTTTGCAAGCTTCTCCTTAAGCTCAGCCTCTTTTTTTGCTGTAAGACCTTTCTCTGGAGCAAAAGTGAGAATTACCTTGTGATTGTTATCAAGTATAAACTGCTCAATCAATGTCTCAAAATATCCTGTATCCACCACGCTATTAAGATAGATAAATGTGTTATCTGCATCAATAAGAGTAAATGGATGAAGCTCATCAAACATCCACGATTCCAACATATCAAGACCATAGAAAAGACCCTTTGAATGTCCGCCAAAGTCTGCTTCTCTATATCTGAATTCATATAAATTTAAAGCTGCTTTTAATGCATCTCTGTCTATTCCCTCATCTACAAGCCTTCTTAAAGTGTCCTCTATAACTTTGACAATTTTGTCCCTATCTTCCTTATTGGTTCCCTTTGCCACAAAGGTAAAGATATTCTCCATAGATGTCATACATCCGCCTGTCAAATCTTTAGCCAAGCCTGACTCCACAAGAGCCTGTTTTATAGGTGCACCCGGCATTGTCACAAGAGCATACTCTAAGATATTCATAGCGTAATATATTTTTACATCTGTTACCCTTCCAAATGTGGTTGTATATGCCACATATGTCTTATCCTTATCATCCTCACTATCCCCTATCGGATATGTTGCCACCTCAAAGCGAGGCTCCTCAAAAGATTTTTGCTCTGTAAGTCTTGAATCAACCTCCAAATAATCGTACTTTGATAAATACTCTCTATCTATAAACTCCAATCTTTCTACAGCATCCACATCTCCATAAAGATATATAAAACTATTTGATGGGTGATAATACTTTCTATGAAAATCTAAGAATTCCTCATAGCTAAGCTCCGGTATATAATCCGGGTCTCCTCCAGATTCATAGCTATATTCGTTATCAGGGAATATTGTATGTTTTATATGTCTATAGAGCATCCCATCCGGAGATGAAAAAGCTCCCTTCATCTCATTATAAACAACTCCACTTATACTTAGCTCATCCCTAGACTGGTCATACTTATAGCTCCAGCCCTCCTGTAAAAAAATCTCTTTATTCTTGTATATGTTGGGGTTTAACACTGCATCCATAT
>JAFSIA010000043.1 GCA_017440045.1 Lachnospiraceae bacterium | reverse complement strand
GACAGTTGACAAGTATGATGTATTGGTAAACGTTCATGGTGGCGGTTACACAGGTCAGGCTGGTGCTATCAGACATGGTATCTCAAGAGCTTTATTACAGGCAGACGCAGATTTCAGACCAACATTAAAGAAGGAAGGATTCTTAACAAGAGATCCAAGAATGAAGGAAAGAAAGAAGCCAGGTTTAAAGGCAGCGAGAAGAGCACCACAGTTCAGCAAGAGATAGTATTATCTGCGGAATGCGGATATGGAAAAAGAGTCAAGAGCAAGTTTACTTGCAATTGGCTCTTTTTGTATATCCGCAATTCCATAGGAATCTGAGATGGTCGAGAAGAAGGGAGCGAAGCGACCGGATTCGAGATTGTCTCAGAGTACGCAGATAATACGTAGTGAAGCACCAAGAGATGATGAGCAAGACACGAAGTGTCTGCGAATTCATTTCTTGGTTTTGCAGTAATCCGTAGGGAAAAGAGCAAGTTTACATGCAATTCGCTCTTTTTATTAATCACTTGACAGCTAATCTAAATTAGCCTACAATATAGCTAATCTGAATTAGCCAATGGAGGTTTGTATGAATACGAAGAAGAGGATAATAGAAGAGGCATTGATATTATTTTCAGAAAAAGGTTATAGTGATGTCTATGTTAATGATATTGCTAAAGCTGTAGGAATAAAAGCACCATCCCTATACAAGCACTATAAGAATAAGCAGGAAATATTTAATGCCATACTTGAAGAATTAAAAGAAGGTTATGTAAAGCATACTGCTACAATGGGGATTGCTGGGAATGATGTAAATATAGATGCCGGTATATATGCTGATATATCCGAGGAAGCTCTTGTGGAGATGGGGAAGAATTTGTTTCTTTATTTTCTGCATGACAACCAGATGAGATTATTTAGAAAATTGCTGACTATCGAGCAGTTCCGTGATTCAGAGTTAGCAGCTATATATTCGAAGCAATATTTTGATGCCCCTTTGGACTATCAAAGTGAATTGTTTAAAATATTTATTGCGAACGGCAAGTTTAAACAAGCAGACGCAAAGATTTTGGCAATGCAATTCTATGCTCCCATATATACTCTACTCACAATATGCGACCGCCATCCAGAGAGAGAGCAGGAAGCATTAAAATTACTAGAAGCACATATACACCAATTTAATATAAATTATGCGGAGGAAAAGTAATGAAAATTACATTAATACACGGTCAAAATCATAAGGGCAGCACATATCATATCAGTAAGCTACTTGAAGAACAGTTTGTTAACAGTGATATACAGGAATTCTTTTTACCAAGAGATTTGGAACATTTCTGTGTGGGATGCTATAAGTGTATTGAGGATGATGAAAAATGTCCTTTCTATAATGAGAAAAATCGGATTATGCAGGCGGTTGAGTGTGCGGATTTATTAATTTTTACCACGCCAACTTATTGTATGCGTGCATCAGCGTCAATGAAAGCATTTATTGACCTTACTTTTACATATTGGATGTCACATAGACCAAGAGCGTGTATGTTTTCAAAGAAGGCTGTGGTAATATCAACAGCAGCAGGCAGAGGAGCAAAATCAGCTATCAAGGATATTACAAATGCATTGTTTTATTGGGGAATACCATATGTTAAGGGATATGGCATAGCTGTTCAGGCGATGAGCTGGGAGCAGGTTGCCGACAAGAAAAAGGATAAAATTAGTAAAGACATTGCAAAATTAGCAAAAACCATTAAGAAGACAAAAGTTCATGTTGGCATCAAAACAAGATTTATATTTAATATGATGCGAATGATGCAGCTTAATGGTATGGGCTCAAGTCAAATAGAAAAAGATTATTGGAAAAATAATGGTTGGCTGGATAAGAAAAGGCCTTGGAAATGATTATGTCTATATAATGACTCTTTAAATTTTTCAGAAGATATAGTAAAATATAGAACATACTTAGTGATAAAGGAAGGATTACATTATGAATTTCAACAATTCAAAATTCAGACGAATAACAGCACTATTCTTGCTGTTTATAACTATATGTGCCGCTACGTTTACAATAACATCATGCAGCTCAGGTGAAACAGTTGGCAAATCGCCAGTAGAGAAGGTTGACGATTTAGCAAATGCCAAAATCGGTGTTCAGCTTGGAACGACAGGTGATATATACGTATCAGATGAGTATCCTGATGCAGAGATACAGCAGTTTAATAAGGGTGCAGATGCCATTCAGTCGTTGAAGCAGGGAAAGGTAGACTGTGTTGTTATAGACAAGCTTCCGGCAGAAGCATTTATAGCATTGAATAAGGATTTGTCTATATTAGATGAGGAATTTACCAATGAGGATTACGCCATTGCTGTTGCAAAGGAAAATGATGAGTTGTTGGATAAGATAAATGCTGCTTTAGATGAGTTAGAAGCAAACGGAATAATGCAGAAAATTATCGATAATTACATTGGTGATAATAAAGGTAGCTACAAGTACGAGACACCGGAAGGTACAGACAAATCAAATGGTGTACTGGTAATGGCTACAAATGCTGCCTTTGAGCCATATGAGTATGTGGAAGGTGGCAAGATTGTAGGTATAGATGCTGACATGGCACTTGCTATATCAGATATTCTTGGTATGGAGTTAGAGATAGAGGATATGGAGTTTGACTCTATTATCACAGCAGTGAGCTCTGGTAAGGCCGATATGGGTATGGCAGGTCTTACAGTTACAGAGGACAGACTTAAGAGTATTAACTTTACTGACAGCTACACTACTTCTACTCAGGTCATTGTAGTGAGAAATGGTAAGAGCGATGACTTATCGATTTTTTCATTAGAGAGATATGAGAACAATTTCATTAAAGATAGCCGCTGGAAGTACATAGCAGAGGGACTTCTTACAACATTGGAAATCAGCTTTTTTGCAGTTGTCATAGGTGTTGGTTTGGGCTTTATATTTGCTATTATAAGAGCAACCAGCGACAAGACAGGCAAGCTTAAGCTGTTAAATTTATTAGTTAAGATATATGTAACCATTATCAGAGGAACACCGGTAATGATACAGTTACTTATTATATATTATGTAATCTTTGCCACAAGCAATATTAATAAGGTGTTTGTTGCAGTCCTTGCATTTGGACTTAACTCAGCAGCGTATATGACAGAGATTGTTCGTTCAGGTATTATGTCTATTGATAATGGACAGTTTGAGGCGGGAAGAAGCCTTGGATTTAATTATGTTCAGACGATGAGACATTTCATATTGCCACAGGCTCTGAAAAATGTATTGCCTGCCATCGGTAATGAGTTGATAGTTCTCATAAAGGAAACGTCTATTTCGGGATATATAGGTATTATGGATATGACAAGAGGTGCAGATTATATACGAAGCCGTACATATGATGCGTTTCCGCCACTTATAGCAGTGGCGCTTGTGTATCTCTTGATTGTAATGATACTTACAGCACTTGTCGGAAAGCTGGAAAAGAAGCTGAAAACAGACGGAAAATAGGCAGAAAGGATAAAATGTATGAACGAGAACAACGATATCATGATAAGCATACGAGGACTTAAAAAATCCTTTAAGGATTTGGAAGTTTTAGACGGCATTGATATAGATATAAAAAGAGGCGAGGTTATCGCTATTATTGGACCATCAGGCTGTGGTAAATCTACGTTTTTACGTTGTATAAATCATCTTGAGGAGCCAACTGGTGGCGAAATCTTTATAGATGGTATCAATATCAATGATAAAAAGGTAGATATAAACAAGCAGAGACAGAAAATGATGATGGTATTTCAGAATTTTAATTTGTTTCCACATATGACCATTCTTAAGAATCTTACAATTGGTCCTATGGAGCTTAAGAAGATGAGCAAGGAAGAGGCGGAGACAAAGGCAAGGGAGCTGCTTGCAAGAGTTGGACTTAGTGACAAGGAGAATGCGTATCCTAGTCAGCTTTCGGGAGGTCAGAAGCAGCGTGTAGCTATATGTCGAGCGTTGGCGATGGAACCAGAAGCAATACTTTTTGATGAGCCTACATCGGCTCTTGATCCGGAGATGGTTGGAGAGGTTCTTGATGTTATGAAAGGACTTGCAGGAAGTGGAATTACTATGATATGTGTAACACACGAGATGGGCTTCGCCAGAGAGGTGGCCAGCAGAGTAGTATTTTTTGACCAAGGTAAGATAGCAGAGAGCGGAACGCCAGAGGAAGTATTTAATAATCCTAAGAATCAGAGATTAAAAGATTTCTTGTCAAAGGTTTTATAATTATAATAAATATTTTGAATAAAAAGTCGTTATTTTAACGACTTTTTTTCTTTACAAACCATCAAAATAATGGTTTAATAAGATTAGAATAAGTCGAAGAGAGGTTAATGCTATGGATAACAGATTTGCAATACCAGAGTATATAACTGCAAATGAAATAAAAAATATTAGAAAGCAACTAAAATTAACCCAGAAGGAGTTTGCTCATTTGCTTAATTGTTCTAAGCCTACTATTGAAAGATGGGAGCGTAGTAGTGAAGCTATAACAGGACCAGTTGTACTATTGATAAAGATGTTAGAAAATCATCCGGAATATATTAGTGAGATAGAGATGCCAGAAAAAATATACCCTCTTCGCCTTTATTATATGCACAATCAAAATATATGTACTATCATTGATGTAGATGAGATAAGTAAAAATATAAAAATTGCTAATTATACAGATAACGTTATGTTTAAAGCCTTTGGGGTCATAGAGAATCCAGATTACGATATGTATATGGAATTTTTAGAATCCAGATGTTTTCCTAAAAGTCGCGATAAGATGAAATTGATTTTAAAGGATTTAGATTTGCCATTTTACGATACATTTATGATAATTGAAAAAACAGAAGGTAGAATGGCAGAGGACAATTTTTGGATAAAGATAGAGAGATAGAAATATAAAACAAAAACATATAGTTTCAGGAATGATGACAGTGAGGTGAGTATATGGTTGAATTGTTCCAGCAGGATGTAAGGAAAAATGAACGACAATCCTCTAAGGGAAATCAATTAAAGTGGGAAAATAACGGATTGTGGTACAAAGCGGATTTCACGGGATATGAAGGCTTAGTAGAATATGTGATTTCCCATCTTTTACAAAAATCCACATTATTAGAGGATGAGTTTGTAATATATGATTTAGAACAAATAAAATATAATAATGTCATATATAATGGAGCAAGAAGTAACAATTTTTTAAAAGAAGGCTGGCAGATTATTACCCTAGAAAGATTATTTAAGAACTTCTTTGGTGAAAGTCTTAATAAGGCTATATACACCATAGCTGAAAATAAGGATAGATTAAAATTTATTGTCGAACAGGTGGAGAGAATAACAGGGTTGAAAGATTTTGGAGTATATATGTGCAAGCTATTGACCATAGATGCCTTTTTCTTAAATGAAGACAGGCATACCCATAATATAGCCGTGTTAATGAATGAGAGGGGAGAATTTGCATACTGTCCTATATTTGATAATGGAGCCGCTTTATTGGCAGATACGACTATGGATTATCCACTTGGGGAGGATGTATATAAGCTAATGGAAAATGTACAAGCCAAGACAATATGCACTAGCTTGGATGAGCAACTAGATATAGCTGAGGCATTGTACAATGTTAATATAAAGTTTGGCTTTACAGAGAAGGATATATGTGAGCTAGTGGATAGTGCAACTCAATATTCTGATGAAATAAGAGAGAGAGTCAGGCTGATTTTATGCGCGCAGATGAGAAAATATAGCTATTTGTTTAAGTAAATTAGGCTAGCCATGAAGACCTTGTTCAGAATGAGGATGGATTGTATGCGAAGCTTTGGAATGCACAGGCGCAGTATTATGTATGATGATGTGGGAAAAAACTTTTGACATAGTTTGTAAATAGTATTACTATAATAATATAAAGGTGCTACCGATAGACGGCTAGCCAACATATAAATGATTAGAAAAATAACCGCTTGGTTTTGCAGACTGGGGCGGTTATTTTTATATTGTAATATACGCTAGTTACTATAATAAGATATTTTATACTTGACAATACTGTGCGACATACACTATAATAATATCACACAATATAAAAGAGGTGATATTTTGGAAAAAGATTTACTAGAGAGCCTACTTTCAGAGCTGCGTCGTGGTACCTTGATACTCTGCGTTTTAAGTCAGCTAGGCGAGGCAAGATATGGATATGCATTGGTTCAGAATCTGGAGGAAAAGGGAATATCCATAGATGCTAACACATTATATCCGCTACTTAGACGACTTGAGAAGCAGGAGCTTCTTTGCAGTGAGTGGAATACAGATGAGGCTAAGCCGCGAAAGTATTATAAGAGAACAGTATATGGTGACACTATATATAACGAGCTAGTAGAACAGTGGAATAAGATGTCAGAGGGAATGAAGAGTTTAATAGGAGATGATAAATAATGAGTGAGAAGAACATAAGCGAAAAGGACATGACAGAAAGATATATTTATGAGGTTACCAAAAGAGTGCCTCAAAATATGCGTCAGGAGATAAAGCTGGAATTAGAGGCGCTTATTGAGGACATGCGTGAGGAGGAAGAGTGCTCGGTAGAACAGGTATTAGAGAAGCTTGGTAATCCTGCTGATTTTGCAAAGAGATACAGAGGAGATAACAACTACGTTATAGGTCCTGACTATTACGATAATTATATATGGATATTGAAGATTGGTTTACTTGCCATAGGCATATCAGCAATTGTTTCCGGCATTGTTCATGGTATTACAGGTGCAGGAGATATTAAGGATTTTCTTAAAGGATTTTTTAAGGAAGGATTAACGACTATCACTTCAGGCGCATGCGCTATGGTAGGTGTTGTGACAATTATTTTTGCAATACTGGAACATTACAAGGTAAAACTTGATATAAAGCCAGACGTTAAGTGGTCTCCGTCGGCATTGCCGGCTGTTCCTGATAAGAAATCTCTTATAAGTCGCGCGGACAGTGTCATAAGCATAGTTATAATGGTTGCCTTTGCAGGTGTGCTTGTGTTTGTGCCGGAAGTGTTTGGAATGTTTGAAAGCACAGATGATGGAATAAGAAGTGTAGGATGTATCTTTAATTTAGCTGAGTGGAGCAGTATAGTGCCAATTTTTGTGTTTTCCTTGGCGGTATGTATGTTTGATGAGATAATCAGATTAATATATGGTCAATACTGCAAAGTGGTTATGTATAGTAGCATTATATGTAATGCAATCAGCGTAGTATGTGCGTTTATAGCATTTAAATGTATGAATATATGGAATCCTAGTTTTGGGGAGCAGCTTAAAGAATACCTTGGTAAAACAGAATTTGCTAAAGGCGACATACTCCGTTACTGGGGAAGTGATTTAATTAGTGACATTATAGTGGGAATCATTTGCCTTATTGCATTTATAGAAGCAGGCGTAACCATCTATAAGACATATAAGTATGACAAGCGCTAATAAAAGTAAAAGAGAAATAAGAGTACTAGCAAGGTTGCTGAATTGACAGCAACCTTTTGTAGTGTTATAATGTCACAAAATAACTGCGAAAGCAGATGACGAAAGGAGAAAAAATAATGACAGTTTGTAGCGAGGGAATTGAAGTTTAAACTGAATAAGGGCGCTGGCAGTTAAATTGTGGTAGACCTTAGAACAACTGCGATTTAGATTAATCGAAGTTGCAGGACAACTACGATTTGTTTTGCTATGCCGTTTTAAGTAACCTTTTGTGAATACTATAACTATTGGTTGTAGCACACTCTTAGGGTGTGTTATTTTTATACCTATAATTAACCGTAAGGAGTAGCAATTATTAGGGTTGCTTCTTACGGTATTTTTATGTCCTTTTTCAGTAAAAAAATAGGAAAGGAGTTTTAAGTATGAATGAGTTAGTGTTAAGAAACAAGCAAATTATATTAATAAATTTTTTGGAGGAAATAAAAAATGGATATAAAAGATTATGGATTTACAGAAGATATGAAATCAGAAAATATGGCAGCAGTTCCAGCTAGGGTTACTGCAGTTCATAAGGAACGATATCAAGTAGTGTGTGAGTATGGAGAGTTGTACGCAAGGCTAAAAACAAAGGAGTATTATGGTGGATATGAAGAATTTCCTACAACAGGTGATTTTGTTTTAATAAACTATATTGACAATGGAGATAGCCAGATTATTGCTACATTGCCGCGTAAGACATTCTTTTTGCGTCGAAATCCTACTCCGGGGCGCGGAGAACAGGTAGTAGCGGCAAATTTTGATTATGTATTTATAATGCAATCTCTTAATATGGATTTTAATGAAAAACGCCTTGAAAGATATTTGACATTGGCATGGCAGTCAGGGGCCACACCTGTTATTGTCTTGACAAAAGCAGATTTGGTAGAGGAATATAATCATTACATAAGCGCTGTGGAGAGAGTTGCTTTTGGGGTAAATGTTCACATAGTAAGCGCTAAAACAGGTGATGGAATAGAAGAATTGATGGGATATTTAAAGCCATCGAAAACAATTGTATTTCTTGGCTCATCTGGTGTGGGTAAGTCCAGTCTTGTAAATCGACTTGCAGGTGAGGAAATTATGGCTGTAAGTGGAATACGCGAGGATGATAGCAAGGGAAGGCATACTACAACACATAGACAGCTTATTATGCTTAAATGTGGGGCTATGATTATCGATACTCCGGGAATGCGTGAACTAGGAATGTGGGATGTTTCAAGCGGATTAGAAGAAGCATTTACTGATGTCGAGAAGTATTTGGGAAAATGCAAATTTAATGACTGTAAACATATTACTGAACCTGGATGTGCCATAAGGGCAGCTATAGAAAGCGGAGAATTGTCTAGGGAGCGTTGGAATAGTTATTGCAATCTCAAAAATGAAGCAAAATATTCAGATGACAAGATGGCATATATGAGAGATAAGCAAAAGTGGCATAAGGAAGTATCTAAATTAAGTAAGCGAATTAAGGCTGATAGGAAGAGGTACTTTTAAACAATTTAATGATAAAAATATTGGCGGTAAGGATTAACCCTTACCGCCTTACTATTTAAATATTAGGTATAACAGGTAACTTTTCTAAGCTTTTTGCGATTTCGTCATCTGTTGGAATATAGTTTTCCATCTTGCCATCGTGGAATTTCTCGTAGGCCATCATATCAAAATATCCAGTACCTGTAAGACCAAATACGATAGTCTTTTCTTCGCCGTTGTCCTTACATTTTAAAGCTTCATCTATAGCCACTTTGATGGCGTGTGAGCTCTCAGGAGCTGGGAGAATGCCTTCAACTCGTGCAAATTCTTCGGCAGCCTTAAAGACATCAGTTTGAGTAACAGAGACAGCCTCCATGAGACCATCATCATATAATTGTGACAGAGTAGAACTCATGCCGTGGTAGCGTAAGCCACCTGCGTGATTAGGCGCAGGAATATAGCTGCTGCCCAGAGTGTACATTTTGGCAAGAGGACAAACCATACCTGTATCGCAGAAATCATAAGCATATTTTCCACGAGTAAGACTAGGACATGAGGCTGGTTCAACGGCAATAAAGCGATAATCCTTTTCGCCTCTTAACTTTTCACCCATAAATGGTGCAATAAGCCCGCCTAAATTTGAGCCACCACCAGCGCAGCCAATAATAATATCCGGTGTAATATTATATTTATCAAGAGCCGCCTTTGTCTCCAAGCCAATAACAGACTGATGGAGCAATACCTGATTCAGAACACTACCTAAAACATAGCGGTAACCTTCGGATGTTGTAGCGACCTCAACTGCCTCTGAGATGGCACAACCTAAGCTACCTGAAGTGCCAGGGAACTGCTCTAAGATTTTTCGTCCTACATTTGTTTCCGTAGAAGGAGAAGGAGTTACGGATGCGCCATAAGTACGCATAACCTCACGTCTAAAAGGCTTCTGCTCATAAGATACCTTTACCATATATACCTTGCAGTCAAGGTCAAAATACGAACATGCCATAGAGAGCGCGGTACCCCATTGACCAGCTCCAGTCTCTGTGGTTACACCTTTTAAGCCTTGCTTTTTAGCATAATATGCTTGAGCTATAGCAGAGTTAAGCTTGTGACTGCCGCTAGTGTTATTGCCTTCAAACTTGTAATAAATTTTGGCAGGGGTCTGTAAGTGCTTCTCTAGGCAGTATGCTCTAACCAGTGGGGCAGGGCGATACATTTTGTAAAAGTCCTGAATCTCTGTTGGGATATCAAAGTAAGGAGTAGTATCATCAAGCTCCTGCAGGATTAAATCCTTGCAAAATACAGGTGCAAGTTCATCCGCTGTCATAGGTTTTAAAGTTCCTGGGTTAAGAAGGGGTGCTGGTTTGTTTTTCATATCAGCACGAAGGTTATACCATTTCTTTGGCATCTCGTGCTCCTCTAAGTAGATTTTGTAAGGGATTTTCTTTTCTGACATATTTTTGTCTCCTTTCAATTTGAACTATTGGAGGGACAAAGGAATTTATATTTTGATGGAAATAAAAAATCCTGTCCCAAGTAACATTTGATAAGTTACTGCTGGGACAGGATGTAAAATCAACCTGCGGTGCCACCCGGCTTGACGTATATCTAGAATACGCCCACTCTACGCATACCATCATATGCAGACCTTTGTTTACGGAGAGTCATGCTCCGTCGCACATACTCTGAAAATATTTGTAATCAAATAAATTCATTTCTGATTGCCCTCGAAAGTCCATTCAGTCATATGTTTTTCACTGTAATCTCACCATCTACAGCTCTCTGTTCTCGATTAAAGCAAAACTTTAATCTTTGAAAAAGTGATACAACCTACTTACTCTTTCTCATCGGTTTTGATAAAGTATATGCCCGACATTTTGATTTGTCAACAAAAAATTTTCATAACCAAAAGAAATTATTCGACATTTGAATTGCTATATAACAGAAAAGCATTGACATATAGATGATTATGAAATATTTTATAAAAAAATTGACTCTCCCCTTGGGGCATCCATTACGTTAGATACGTGGAGGTGATTATGATGGATAAAAAAATGACATCAGGAGAAATTGCAAAGAAGGCAGGTGTATCTCAAAGGGCAATTCGTCTATATGACGAAAAGGGTTTGCTTAAGCCATCAGAATATTCAGAGGGAAATTACAGACTTTATGATAAAGAAGCTCTTTTGGCTCTCGAGAGAATAATAGCTTTAAAGCATATAGGATTTTCATTGGAGGAGATTCATGAAAATCTCATTGCAGAAAAGAATGAAAATATAATTGATTCGCTTAATAATCAATTGCAGATTATGGAAGCAAAAAAGCAGGAGATAGAGAAAACTATATCATGTATAAAGAGTGTTCTTGATAGAGCTAATGGACAACCTGATTGGAACAGTGTGGCAGAAATTACAAGAATGATTCAGGAGGATCAGGGTGCAGATGAACGCCATTTTGATGCTTTGAAGCACACGGCAGACAGTACAGATTGGTATGTAAAGATATACAATTCTCTAGAGATTAAGACCGATTCAAATATTCTTGATTTGGGATGTGGTTTTGCAAAGCTTTGGAGAAATAACTGGACAGATATTCCATGTGGAGTAAAGGTCACAGGTGTAGACTTGCACGGAAGCTGGGCAGATAATTTTGCGGAGTTTATAAAAGAGCATAAATCAGAGCTTTCAGAGGGAGCAGAGATTGATATACAGTGGAGTGATATAGAGGATGAGATTATATGGAGTAATATGGCAAAAGACAAGAAATACGATTATGTTGTCGCCCATTATTTGCTTAGTTTTCTCAATGACAAGGAGACATTTATACAGCGTGTAGCATCCATTTTAAAGAAGAATGGATTGTTCTCTTGTAATGGCTATGTGGTAGACTGTGAGCATAACTTTTGGAAAGAGCACCTTGATAAGATGGGCTTAAGTTCAGGATATGTAACAAGAGTTATGGATACAGAGAAGGAACAGGAAGAGGCTTTTAGAGAGTTATTAGAAAATTATTTCTCTAAGGTTCAGATTATAAATCTTACTAATAGGATGCGCTATGACAGTGTAGAGGAATTGTTTGACAGATTGCGTCAGGCTTACCCGCAAAATAAGAAGTATATTGCTGATAATGAGGGCAAGATAAAGGGATATTTTGCAACTCTTATAGAAGAGCGTGGAGAACTTGTTATAGATACAGACTCTGCCTTCTGGCATTGTAAGAAATGATGAACATTAATGATAAAAAATATAGTATAAGGTGGTGGCATATATGATATTAAGTGAATTTGATTTTGACAAGGAAGCAATAATTAGTCCATGGAACTTTGTGGAAAAGCTAGAAGGAATGCCTAAGGTGGCAGTAACGTGTTTTTTTCATAAATCATTTGAGAGAATGATAGAGTGTCTTAAGGCTGAACAGATTGCAGAGACATCAAACGCCAACGGAAAGTTTCCTGTATATAAGGTTAGATATAAGAATAAAGATATTGCCCTATTTATGATAGATATGGGAGCGGCAGGAGCAGCAGGACAATTGGAAGAAACATTTGCATTGGGAATAGAAAAGGTAGTTGTATTTGGCTCATGTGGAGTGCTTGATAAAAGTATAGAGGATATGGCAATTATAGTTCCAGATATGGCAGTGAGAGACGAAGGTCTTAGCTATCACTATCTGCCAGCGTCAGATGAAATGCAGGTTAATCCTAAGTACATACCAGAGTTTACAAGCCTACTTGATGAAGTGAAGTGTCCATACATAATTGGTAAGACATGGACCACTGATGGCTTTTATCGCGAGACCAGAGCGAAAATGGAGAAGCGAAAGGAACAGGGATGTATCTGCGTGGAGATGGAGTGCTCGGCGTTGTCAGCTGTAGCGCAGTTTCGTGGAAAGGAGTTATTCCAGTTCTTACATGCCGCAGACAACTTAGATGGTGAAGAATGGGATAGAAGGAGTCTTGGCGAAGGTGACGAGCTTGAGGGAATGGATATGTTTTCACAGCTTGCGTTAGAGTTGGCAGTAAGAATATCGGATTAAAGATATGTTTGGAATATATGCAATCATTTTTGGAAAAGCTATCCTGTAAAAAGGTGAAAGAGTCACTAGAAAGAGCAGGATAAAATAATGAAAAATAGTCCAAAACATATTGGAATTATTCCTGATGGAAATCGTCGATGGGCATCAGAGCGAGGGATGAACAAGCAGGATGGTTATGAGCATGGTCTGCTGCCAGGGTTGAAGCTGCTTAAAATTGCAAAAAATATGGGAGTAGATGAGATAACATATTATGGCTTTACAGTAGATAATTGTAAGCGTCCGGCAGAACAGTTTAAGGCTTTTAAGAGAGCGTGCGTAGAAGCAGTAGACCTACTGACAAGAGAAGGTGCTGATTTGTTGGTGATTGGCAATAGTCAGTCAAAGTGTTTTCCTGAGCAGCTAAAAATGTATACAAAAAGGACACCGGTAAATGGTGGTGGAATTAAAGTTAATTTTTTGGTAAACTATGGATGGCAATGGGATTTATCTCATATGAAGGAGGATGGAAAGCCACATTCATCTGACATTTCAAGAATAGATTTGATAATCAGATGGGGAGGAATGCGGAGATTGTCAGGTTTTCTGCCTATACAAAGCGTATACTCAGATTTTTATATAGTAGACCATTATTGGCCTGATTATAGGGATGAAGATTTTGTAAACGCGTTGGATTGGTACTCTAAGCAGGATGTTACATTAGGTGGATAAGGTCAAAGGAATGATAAGATATGAACGATTACAATATACGTGTTGCGTGCATTAAAGATGCAGAAGAGTTACTTGAAATATATTCATATTATGTAGAAAATACAGCTATAACCTTCGAATATGATGTGCCTACTTTGGCAGAATTTGAAGAGCGTATGAAAAAAATAATTGAAGAATACCCATACATCGTTATGGAGATGGATGGGAAAATAGTAGGTTATGCATATGCCGGACAGTTTAAAAACAGACCAGCCTATGACTGGTGTGTGGAAACTTCAATATATGTCCATAAGGATTATAAAGGCAGAGGTATTGGTAGGGAATTATATAGAGTGCTTGAGGATATACTTAAGCTGCAGAACATACTAAATCTTAATGCCTGCATAGCATATATTGATGAGGATGATGAGTATCTCAATAAGGATAGTACGTATTTTCATGAAAAGATGGGCTACAGATTAGTTGGGGAATTTTATAAGTGTGGATATAAATGTAATCGTTGGTATAATATGATATGGATGGAAAAGTTTATTGGAGAACATATTGATAATCAGCCATCAGTCATAAAGTTTAAGGATTTAGATATAAGCTCCGTAGAAAAATGTACAAAAAAATAATTTATAGGAAGTCGCAGTTTAAAAACTGCGACTTTTTTGACAAATAATGGAAAAGTTAGTATAATGACCCTAGATATAAGGGTGAAATAATTAAATAGAATTAGGAATCTTTAAAGGAGACTTTAATATGAAACTTAGAAAGTACATAAAGCTTTCTACGGTTGCATTATCACTTGTATTATCATTAGGCGCGTGTAGCAATGCAACAGATGAAAGTAATACAACAACAGCCGCAGAAAAAAGTGCGACAGAAAGTACAAAACCTGTCAAAATAGAAATCGCTACCAGCAAGACTACTGAAGGAAATGATGGAAGCAGTGCCTCTGTTGAAACAAAAAATCCTCTTGAGGAAGCTACGACAGAAAATAGAGCTGAACAGTCAACAGGTTCTTCAACTGCTGATAATCAGACAGAAACAACAAAGAAGCCAAATGGTGAAACAACAAAGCAGCAGGAAACAACGAAGGAGTCTTCCACTGAAAAAGAGGAGGAGACTACCACAAAGAAGCCAGAGATATCTGAAGAATCAGATCTTAAAGCTATAGTGGATAATATTCTAAATAAAATTATAAAGCCTGGTATGACTGAGCTTGAAAGAGCATTGGCTATTCATGATTATATTACATACAATATTGATTATGATTATAGCAATTATTTGGCAGGTACTATTCCAGCGGAGAGCTATACAGCTCTTGGAGCATTAAAAACAGGTCGTGCTGTGTGTGCGGGATATGCTTTGGCATTTTATGAATTAGCTAGTGCAGTTGACCTTGAGGTTAAGTATATATCAGGTACAGCTGACAATGGCTCCGGTGCCGGATATCAGAGTCATGGCTGGAATCAGGTAAAGATTCAGGGTGTCTGGTACAATGTTGATACTACTTGGGATGATCCGGCATCTGAGGGAAAAGATGAAAACGACAATATGTATAATGGGTACACATATTGTCTTGTTTCAGATGCAACGTTAAATAAAGATCATAAGCCAAATACCCCTGATATTGCAAAGTGTCCTAAGGACTATGATGCAAAAGAATTGGCGAAAGCACTGGCAAATATTAGTAGAGATGTAAAGGCAGTATATGCTGATTCATCAACTTCATTCGATGAGCTTGTTGCAGATGTGGTTGGGGAAGGAATAGAAACATTTGATATTCTCTCGGTAAATAAAACCGATGATTATTGGGATGAAATTACATCAGCCATAACTAAGACAAAAAAGCCATTGTGGGTAGCGTATACATCTGAAAGTGGAAATATAATAAAATATAGAATAGAGAGAAAAGAAAATGTATATTGCTTAACTAAGTTAACTGATTTAAAAGAAATCTTAGATGCAAACAAATCAAAATGGAATGACTTAGAATTCTGGTATTATGATGATACTGCCACAGAAGAAAATATTAATCAGTTAATTGACGGAGCGCTGTATGATACAGGGCATATGGTTGAGCTTTACGCACGTACAGAAATCAAAGATGGAAAAGTTGAATTCACTATACAGAGACCGGAAAATGTGTTTATTGTAAGTGATTTAACAGAGATAGCAACATATTTAAAGAACAACACAATTAATTCTTTAAAAAGTAAAGAAATATGGTATAAAGCAACAGGAATTACAAATGAGAGTCAGATGAATGAACTGCTGGCAAAGGCTTTGATACCAAAGGGTTATAATGTTTATTCGTATATAAAAGTCGCATGCAGTAATGTGGTTAAATTTGTAATAAGTGAGATAAAAGGTGTATATTTTGTTGAAAATGGAGGCGATTTGGCAAAGCTCATACAGCAGGAAGGTATAGAAAAATTATCTACAGAGTGGATTTGTACCTACAATGATGAGGCAAGTGAAAATGTCAAGCTGTTAAAGTTGCAAGCTGAATCAAATTACACTTTAAAATATTCATATGGTGAACATTATAACTTTATAATAATTTACGTAGAAGGTATAGAGGAAGATAAATACATATCAACGGATAGTGCCGGTTTGAAAACTGATATAGAAGCTGCTATTGGTAAAGGAAAGCTGGCAAATTCTAGATTTTGGATTTTAGATACGAGTAGCCAGCTTAGCGAGGATGCTGTAATTCAAATGGTAGCAGCAACTGGATGCCCGGTGGCAGTGGATATTGTTAGTTACTATGAAGGGCAATATTATGAAATATGTCTACGTATGGCGGAGTAATATTTATGAGAGTTAGTGTATTGATAGAAAACACATTAAGCGAAAGTAATAAAGGTCTTGTGGCAGAACATGGCTTAAGTTTTTTTATAGAATTCGAGGACAAAAAAATTCTTTTAGATGCAGGAACAACGGATGCATTTATAGGAAATGCTGATGTTATGGGCATAGATGTGGATGGGGCGGATTTTTGTGTGTTATCCCATGGTCACTATGACCATTCCGGTGGCTTTGGAACATATTTGAGCAGGAATTCAGACAAAAAAATTTATGCTATGAATACGGCGAAGGACAAATATTTTTCGACATCAGGTGGCACCATTCATGAGATAGGTATACCGGAAAATGTGTACCCTAAGTATAGAGATAATTTCATTTTTTTAGATGGTATTACACAGATTGCGAAGGATATATATGTCATACCTCATAGTGCAAAGGATTTACGAGAAATCGGACAGAGGGCTAAGCTGTATAAAATGATAGAAGGTCAGTATGTACCGGATGATTTTTCCCACGAGCATAGCTTGGTGTTTGATACAAAGAATGGGCTAATAATATTTAACAGCTGCTCTCATGGTGGTATAGTAAATATTATTGATGAGATTTATGAGTATTTTGGAAATGACAAAAAGCTGCTGGCATTCTTTGGCGGTCTTCATATGAAGGGAAAGGCGGGAGATGTAGAAATCTGCACATTCTCTGAGGAGGAGGTTCAGAAAATGGCAGATTATCTCATTAAAAGTGATTTAAAAAAACTATACACAGGTCATTGTACAGGTATTCCGGCCTTTGAACTGATTAAGAAATATATGGGAGACAAGGTAGAATACATAAGTACTGGAATGAACATAGTACTCTAAATATCAATATCTTTTAAGATATCCTTAAGGAGATTCGACGAGCTTATCAGTTCGTCGATTTCTTCTTTATCAAGAGAAATAGGAACCTTAGTCTCTATACCGTCTTTGCCTACGATGGCAGGGAAACTTAGTGCTACATCATCTATGCCGTATTCGCCGTGCATTACGTTAGATACTGGCAAAATAGATTTTTCGTCACGTAAAATAACCTCGCAGATACGCCTTACAGAAGCAGCAATGCCATAATAAGTGGCATGCTTTCTTTTTATAATTTCATATGCGCTATTCTTAACTGTTTCAGCAGTTTCATCCATATTATCATCAGGGTCTTTATGGCCTCTCATTTCATAAAAATCACTTATAGGAATACCGGATATATTCGCACTACTAAATACAGCTATCTCACTGTCGCCGTGCTCACCGATGATAAATGCGTGAACGCTTCGACTATCAACATGTAATAATTTGCTGATTTCGTATTTAAGTCTTGCTGTGTCAAGAACAGTTCCGGAGCCGATAACTCTGTTTTCAGGTAAGCCAGACAGCTTTACAGCTACATATGTCAAAATATCTACAGGATTAGTTACTACAATTATAATACCGTTAAAGTTTCTTTTAGAGATTTCAGGAATTATTTGTTTGTAGATAGCTACATTTTTATGAACGAGATCGAGTCTTGTCTCGCCGGGCTTCTGATTGGCGCCGGCAGTAATAATTATTATTTCTGCATCTGTTATGTCGTCATAAGTTCCTGCATATATTTGCATTGGTTTTCCAAGGGGAATACCGTGACTAATATCCATGGCTTCACCTTCTGCTTTTGTTTGGTCAGCATCAATAAGGACGATTTCTGAAAAAAGTCCACTTTCCATAAGGCTGAAAACAGATGCAGAGCCAACGAAGCCACAGCCAATCATAACAGCTTTTCTTGTATTAATATTTGTAGTTTTAGGTGACATATTTTTACTCCTTTTTACATATTTTTCAAGTATCACATTAAAGAAAATACTGTTAAAATAGTATGTAGGTTTAATGGTGAAGTTATGCCTGTGAAGAAGAAAAAATATAAAATTTGCAAAAAGTATAAAAATATATAAATATGTAGTATAATGATAAAAGATTTATTGGATAATTATAATAGAGATGGGATTTATAAGGAGTAGGCTACTATGAGAAAGACTAAAATTATATGTACATTGGGTCCAGCAACGGACAAAGAAGGAATACTTGAGAAATTAATTGAAGCTGGTATGAATACGGCTAGAATGAACTTTTCCCACAGCACATACGAGGAGCATGCGAGAAGACTTGAGCATGTGGTAGAGTTAAGAAAAAAATATAGAAAGCACATTTCTGTTTTGTTAGATACAAAGGGACCGGAGATTAGAACAAAGAATTTTACAGCGGGCAAGGTTAAGCTGGAAGCAGGACAGGAGTTTATTCTTTCTTGTGATGATATAGAGGGAACAGAAAAAGGTGTAAGCATTACATATGATGAGCTCTACAAAGAGGTAAAGCCGGGTACAGCAATCCTTATAGATGATGGACTTGTTGGAATGGAGGTTACAGCTATAGAGGGTAAGAATATTCATTGTATTGTAAAAAATGAAGGCGTTGTAGGCAATCATAAAGGTGTAAATGTGCCTGATGTTCACATTAATATGCCGTATATTAGTGATAAGGACAGAGAGGATATTCTCTTTGGTATAGAGCATGATGTAGATTTTATTGCAGCATCATTTGTTCGCTCAGCTGAGGATGTTAAAGAGATTAGAAAGCTTTTGGACGATAATGGTGGACGAGGTATCAATATTATATCAAAGATAGAGAACAGAGAAGGTGTTGATAATATTGATGAGATTATAGAAGCTTCTGATGGTATAATGATTGCCAGAGGTGATATGGGTGTAGAGCTTCCGGTTGAGGAGGTGCCTATTGTCCAGAAGATTATTATTAGAAAAGTGTTAGATGCAGGTAAGCTTGTTATAACAGCTACACAGATGCTTGAGTCTATGATTCACAATCCTAGACCTACAAGAGCAGAAGCGACAGATATTGCCAATGCCATTTATGATGGTACAAGCGCCATTATGCTGTCTGGTGAGACTGCTGCAGGACAGTTCCCGGTGGAGGCTGTTAAGACAATGGTTAAGATTGCAGAGAGAACAGAGCAGGATATAAATTATAAGGGAAGATTCTTTAACACAGAAAAGAAAAAGAGCCCTGATACTACAGACGCTATTTGTCATGCAACATGCACTACAGCCTATGACTTAGGTGCAAGCGCTATTATAACTGTGACAAAGTCAGGTACATCAGCGAGAATGATATCAAGATATCGTCCGGATTGTATGATTATAGGAGGAAGCACAGAGGAAAAGGTGTGCAGACAGCTTAATTTATCCTGGGGTGTAAATCCAGTTCTTTTAAAGGAAAAGATGGATGTGTTTGGACTGTTTGAGCATGCTGTTGAGATGGCAAAGAGACAGGAGCTTCTTGATATTGGTCAGCTTGTTGTTATTACATCAGGAGTGCCAATGGGAGTTTCAGGAACAACAAATATGCTTAAGGTTCACGTTGTGGACTAATGTGGAAAATGGAGGCTTGTGTATGTGTACAGCGATTACTTTTTCTACTAAAGATAACTATTTTGGAAGAACACTTGACTGGATAGAATCTTATGGAGAAAAGGTAGTTGTCACACCACGCAATTATCCATTTAAATTTAGAAAATGTCAGAATATAGATAATCATTACGCCATAATTGGCATGGCGGTAATATCAGACAATTATCCATTATATTATGACGGTACAAATGAAAAAGGCTTAAGTATGGCGGGATTAAACTTTCCGGATAATGCTCATTATGAAAATGAGGTTACGGATAAGGATAATGTTCCGCCATTTGAATTTATCCCATGGATATTATGCCAATGTGCAACAGTTGAGGAGGCGAGAAATAAGCTTTCTAATATTAATATCATCGATATGCCGTTTAATCAGGATTTTAAGTTATCGCCCCTTCATTGGATAATATCAGATAAAACAGAGTCCATAACCATCGAACCATTAAAAGAAGGTATAAGAATATATGATAATTCCGTGGGGGTTCTGACTAACAATCCCACATTTGATATGCAGTTACTTAATTTAAATAACTATATGAATTTAAGCAGTAAAGAGCCGGTAAATAATTTCTCTGACAGATTGGATTTAAAACCATATAGCTACGGAATGGGCGCCATTGGATTGCCGGGAGACCTGTCATCAATGTCCAGATTTGTGAGGGCAGTATTTACGAAATATAATTCTGTATCAGAAAAGTCAGAATGTGACAGTATTAGTCAGTTTTTTCACATAATGTCACAGGTGTCTCAGACAAGAGGATGTACTGTAGTAGAAGATGAGAAATATGAGATTACGTTATATACATCCTGCTGCAATACAGATAAGGGTATCTATTACTATACCACCTATGGCAACAGTCAAATAACAGCCATAGATATGCATAGGGAAAATATAGATGGAAGTCAGCTTATCAGCCACGAATTAGTCAGGGGACAGCAGGTTCTTATGATGAGGGGTTAGCTGTTTTGACGGCGTTTCATTCGTTGCCAATTTATAAAACCGTATCCGTCATTTACAAAAAATACTACGAAACATGCAACCATAGGTAAGTAAGCAATATCTTCAATAGATGCCAATACCCACAAGATAATTAATACAATATCATTTGCGCCGTAAGCAACAGCATAATAAGGGTTTCTCATAAGAGTCAGATACGAAGCTAAAAAGCTTGTGGTGACAGAAATGGTGCTAATTATTAAATTGGCGGTACCCAGTGCACCTAATATAAAATAAAAGGCATAAGTTGTTAATATTGTTAATATAATCATTATGGTAATGTTTTTTTTACTCATATGCTTGATGGCAACCTCGTTGGAACCTTCGTATGGGTGTCTCATCCATGTGATTACGGACATTATGGCAATAGGAGAAGTCATACAAAGATATGTAATCATTTCTCCATAGTACTCAAAATAGAAAGATAATATGCCGTAAAATACTGCGAAAACTACGGTTAGGATTTGACCCAGCACAAAGCCTTTTGCTACAAATATCAAAGCCGTAACACCAATAAGACATGCTATAAGAGTAAGATAATCTTTATCGGGAGCCAGCATAAAGCAACTTGTTACAGATATTAAAGAACAAATCCACAAGATATATTCAAACTTTGTTAAACTTTTAAAACATTCAATAATTTTCATATGATACAACTCCTTATGCACAAAAGATAAAAAAGCATCCTATAAACATATCTTCAAAGACCTAACGATATGTTATAGGATACTATTACATCCTGCTACCCGGTGGCAGCTACACGCTAACGCGTTTAAATTTGCTTTATAATAACATAATTATGTAATTATTTCAATATGAGGGAGGAAGTTTATGAATAGGGAAGTAAAACATTTGCAAAAGATAAATGAAGAGAAGGAGAAGGCTGTCCCAGAAGAATATATGGAGTCTCTGACAGATATGATTGTCTATATAAGATGGGCAAATATCTCAGAGTACAATCAGGAGCTTATCCGCTCAGAGTTAATAGATAAGTTTATACAATGTGCTGACCAAGGTATAACTATAGAAATATTATATGGAAAATCAAGCAGGGAAATATGTGATGAATACATTGCAAAAATGCCGAAAAGAACAGCTTTTCAGAGAGTATTGGAGGCGGTGTCCATATCGTTAAATATAGTGTGGATATTAGGTGCAATGTCAGTTCTAAAAGGTTTTATACTGGCAATAGCATCTGATGATAAAGAGTTTACTTATTCGCTAAGATTAGGTGAAGTTATAACAGCTGTTCTTATAGTTATTGTTGCTAATCTTACGGTGCGTATTATTTGTAGAACAGTGTTATCTAAAGAAGAAAAGCCACAAAGGCGTATGAATACGTTCCTAATGTGGCTTGGGATAACTGTAGTTATGGCGATTATTATTTTGCCAACAATTTTTCTTACGGAAGTTTTAGTAACAACCAATTTGTTAATTGCGGCAATAGTTATTGCAGTAACATTCACAGTTCAAAAAATTATAGCTGTAAGCTTTTAAGATATCTCAGTTGGAACAGGCGTGTCATCTCTTTTTAATAAAAGAGAGATGATATAACAAATTAGTCCAATTGCAGCAAGTGCAGAGCCTGCAATCCAATAGAAAATGGAAAGAAAGCTGGTGGTGCCATAGATAGCTATGATACCCTCGAATATACTTCCTATGGTAAGTGTTGCTATGCCGGAGTGGTATAGATTAGTTCCTATGCGTCCTGGCTTTCTTATAGAAGAAAAAGACAGAAGGAAAAAAGGAAGGAGACCACCTATAAGTGGAAAAGAGAAGGCATATATCATAAAGTAAGAGTATACGCCGTGGCTAAAAAGCTCATAAATAGCGCCAAAGACAGCCACAAATATTGATACAATTAAATATATCAGACCTGTTTTTATACAACTTTTTCTATCATTACTAATATCCGATGCAAACAATGTCACTTACACTCCTTTCCTTAAATGTTTTGCCGTTAGATGTAGGTTTGTTGATAACTTTACCATTAAATACCATAGTTGCAGAACCGCCACCATCAAGGTTATAGGCAGTTTCAACGCCTAGGGAAGTCATAAATTGGGCCATTTCGTAGAGAGAAAGGCCTTCACTTTCATTGGTACGTCCGTCAGATACCATAAAAATATAATGACCTTCATCGATAATGCCAATAGCACATCTTGGATTGCTGGCAAGCTCCTTGTCGACAGCACTATTTCTATCGACAACCATTTCATTATTTTCAATGAGAGCAGGACCGAAGGATAAAACCTGCGCAGCACCATTGTCTAAAAGTTCTTTTGCAGAGATATCAGATTCATTTATTATGCCGAAGCTGCCATCTTCATATATAACTAAGTCTTCGCGATTTCTGCCGCCATCATCTCTGTATAAAACTCCGTTTCGTATAACATAACCCTGTTCTCTTGCTCCGTAGAAATCGCCATTTATAGAGAGAATAGCACCTACACGTTCGGCAATTTCTGATGTTTTTTCAGTTACATTACGTCCATATGCATTTTCTGCAAGAGCAGTTTTTAGCAAATTAGGAGAAGATAATTTGATATCTGCAACATAAATAGCTGTATCATATTCATAGTACTCAGTTATAGTTATAGAAATATTGTTGTCTCTATAACTGTTCTCTGTGATTTGTATCTCGTCTGGGTCAAGCTCAGGTGATTCACCAAGATTATCGACCACTTCCGCTTCGACCTTTTTGATAACGAAAGTATCTAGAAGTGCGTATGTAGTAAAGGCAGTTAATATGACTGAATAAATCACTGCCCATAAATATTTCTTTCGAAACATAAAAAGCTCCTTTCAAGCATATTGCCATTATTTATCTTTATTCTTTACTAATTTTACATTATAATGATAAAAGATGGAATGATAGATTTGTGAAAAGTTAGTGAAAAGGAGAAAAAATGAAACTGACAACGTTATGCTACATAGAAAAAAATGATAGTTATTTAATGCTACATCGTGTGAAAAAAGAAGTGGATGCCAACAAGGATAAGTGGATAGGTGTAGGTGGAAAGTTTATGGAAGGTGAGACTCCGGAGGAATGTCTTTTGAGAGAGGTATGGGAGGAAACTGGACTTAAGCTTACAAAATACAGATTTAGGGGAATTGTATCATTTGTTTCAGATAAGTGGGAGGATGAATATATGCATCTTTTCACTGCCACAGAGTATGAGGGAGAGGTAACAGAATGTGATGAGGGAGAGCTTGTATGGGTCCCTAAGAAGCAGTTGTTTCACTTAAATCTTTGGGAGGGAGATAAGATTTTTTTAAAACTTTTAGATGAATATGAGGGATTTTTTTCCCTGAAATTAAAGTATAATGGGGAAAAATTAGTGGAAACACAGATTGAGAAGTACTAGAAAGTAAAATAGTATTGAAAACTACGTGAAAAAGTTTTATTATATAGGAGAGATTGCATTAACATTTCATAAACAAAAAATTGATATCTTACAAACATATATAATATATAGTCGGATTGAACATAAATTAAAAGGAGGATATTAATATGAGTTTCACAGAAAGTTTTAATGCTAAGATGGCAGATGCTGCCAAGTTGATGAAAAAGGGTGTTGATACCTGTAAGGTAGAGAGTAAAGTGGCTGAACAGCAGCTAAAGATAAAAACACTTACAAAAGAAATAGGAAATCTTGCAGTCATTAAGCTTGATAATGATGAGGAACTAAAATGCCCGGAGATTATAGAAAGATACGATGCCATAGTTGAAGCCAGGGCAAAAATTGATGAGCTTAAGGCGGGAAAGAAAAATACAAAGGTTATATGCCCAAGCTGTGGAGAAAAATGTGCCAACGATATGAGTTATTGTGGCAAGTGTGGAGCAGCATTGAAGGATGAGGCATAAAAAGGAGACAATATGTTAATTAAAGGCATAGGGCTGATATCAGCCATTTTAACTGTAGTTGGTTTTATTTTAGGAATATATGAAGCTGTATGGGCTATTCCTATTGCATTTGTAGTATTGTTTGTAGCGATTTTACTTGTATGGGTCTTAGGCTGTTCAATTTGTGCAGCATTTATCGATTTGGATAAGCAGTGGGAAAAGCACAATCCTATATGCAGATTTTATGCAAATGGTATTATGAACATTGTTATGTGGTTTTTGCGTATTAAGATGCATATTACAGGAATGGAAAATCTTCCAAAAGAGAAATTTCTTCTTGTAGGTAACCACAGAGGTGCAATGGATCCACTTATTACTATGGCTATCTTGAAAAAATATAATATGGGATTTGTGGCAAAGAAGGAATTATTTAAGATTCCTGTTATATCAAAGCTTATGCACACATGTTTTTGCCTGAGCTTAAATAGAGGTGACGTAAAGGATAGTGCAAAGACTATTCTAAGAGCCGGTGAGATTGTAAAAGAAGGTAAGGCATCTATGGGAATCTATCCTGAGGGAACAAGAAATACTGGTGATGAGATGCTACCATTTATGCACGGAGCCTTTAAGATTGCAAAGAAGGCTGAGTGCGATATTGTTGTTGCTACTATAAAGAATACAGAGCATATTATGAAAAACATGCCTTTTAGACGTACACATGTTTACTTAGACTTCATCGGAGTTATCGGCAAGGATGTTGTAGCAGAAAATACAACTGTAAAGCTTAGTGAGATGGCCAGAGAGATGATGGAAGAGCATTTAAAGAAGTAGAGATAGAGGAATAGATTATGAAGTTAGTTGGTATAGCAACAGACAGCCAAAGTGGCATTATGCCTATGGAAGCTGTGTCTATGGGAGTTACAGTACTTCCTATGCCGTTTTATTTTGGCGAGACTTGCTATTTTGAAGGAGTTTCTATAACAAGAGATGAATTCTTTACTAGGCTAAAAGAGGGAGAGAAGGTAAGTACATCTCAACCATCACCGGAATCTGTTATGGATTTGTGGAGAGAAGCCTTAAAGGAATATGAAAAAATAGTATACATACCTATGAGCAGCGGACTGAGCGGTTCTTATAATACTGCGAAGATGTTATCAGAAGATGATGAGTTTGCAGGCAGAGTTCTGGTAGCAGATGCCGGAAGAGTTGCAACGCCGCTTAGAAGAGCTATTATGGATGCAGTAGAGCTTAGGAATGAAGGCTATAGTGCAGAGGAAATAAAAGAAACCATTGAGGAATATAGTGACAAAATGTCTATTTATATAGCTGTTGAAACCTTGGAATATTTAAAGAGAGGTGGTCGAGTATCTCCGGCAACAGCAGCCATTGGAACGCTTCTTAATATCAAGCCGGTTTTAAGACTTGGAGTGGGTGTTCTTGATACCTACAGAAAATGTAGAGGTATGAAAAAGGCGAAGCAAGAGATGCTTGAGGCTATGAAACGTGACATGGAAGTTACTTATAAGGAATATTATGAAAATGGGGAAATATTCCTTTTGGCTGCATCTAGTGCTGATGGCACGACTACTGAAGAGTGGATAAATGAAATAAAAACCTTCTTTCCAGGTATGGAGGTTATGTGTGATAATTTGACATTGGGTATTTCATGCCACACAGGCGAAGGCGCCTTAGGTATAGGATGTTCAGTTAAACCAAGAAGAAAGGCAAAAGGATAAGGAGAAGAGTTATGAAGTCATTTGAAATTTTTACAGATTCGTCATGCGATTTACCAAAGGATATGATTGAACAGTTAAATTTGCATGTAATGCAGCTGGAGGTAAACATAGATGACAATCCGCCTGTCTTAAACAGAGACATAGATATTAAAGAGTTTTATGACAAGCTTAGAAATGGCGCAAATGCAAAGACAAATGCAGTAACATTAGGTTTCTTTGAAGACCATATGAGGGCTGTACTCGAAGAGGGGAAAGATATCCTGTATTTAGGTTTTTCATCAGGACTTTCAGTAACATATAATAATGGCGCTATGGTTCTCGAAGAGTTAAAGAGCGAGTTTCCTGATAGAAAGATTTGTTATCTCGATACGCTATGTGCATCTGTAGGTCAGGGTATGCTTGTGTACTATGCATCAGAGCTTAGAGATAAGGGAGTTTCCATTGAGGAAGTATTAGAAAAGGTTAAGGGAAAGATGGATTACATTAACCATCAGGTTACAGTTGATGACTTATTCTTCCTTATGAGAGGTGGCAGAATCAATGCTCCAACAGCTATTGTTGGTTCAGTTCTTAAGTTTAAACCAATTATTATAGTGAATATTGAAGGAAAACTTATCAATGTTACAAAGGTAAGAGGCCGTAAGAATTCCATAACCACATTATTTGAAAGAATGAAGGAAAACATATGCCTTGATGAGATGAATTATATCTTCATATCTCATAGTGATTGTGAGGAGGATGTTAATTCATTGGTAGAGCTTATAAGAGAAGAATATGGCGATGTAAAAATTGTTATCAGTGACATTGGCCCTGTAATTGGAGCGCACACAGGTCCGGGCGCTATAGCTCTGTGCTACTGCGGAAATACTAAAAAAAGCTAGTAAATTATTGGAAATATAAATTTATAAAAAAATGTTGACACTAAAAAAGGCATATGGTATATTACTTATGGTTAGTTGTGACTAACTGCGAATAAATCATATGAATCCTAAATTTAAATTGCAAGTACATATGAGCGGGATATGTATGAGCGTAAAGCATTTTGGTGTTTTGTAAGGGTGAAAGGCGTCTAGGGGGACGCCTTTTATTCTTTTTAAGTGATGAAAAGTCTTAATAACGAGAGGCAATATATATATCAAAAATTGCTATTAATGTTAAAATTATAAAAATTATGGCAATAAATGCTAGCGATATAAGTATTCGTAAAAGAGAAGGATCCTCCAATGTAAAGATGGAAATTATACGTACTACAATGCACGCAGAAGCTAATTTAGAAGCATAATTTGCAAAATGTCTAAGCCTAGACCGAACAAAGTCTTCTCTGCGTATTGGAGTATCCCTCATAAGCTTGTAGATGGAGATTCGACTTTTGTTTTGCTTTATGTATAAATAGGGACTCATAGGTATATTAAGAGCATATATTAGGAAAAATAATACATAAAAATTAAAAAGGAAGTCATCTCCAATTAATGGAAACACAATCATGGTTCCTATTACGAAAAAAGTTGTGAGGTACTTAATAACATTAAATAGTAATATATTATATGAATTTAACTTTTTAAATTCTGCGTCAAATTTTTTAAGTTTATCCATAATCTATGCTACCTCCACTTCGTCAAAAGATAAAAGCTTGCCGTCTTTTAGGACGCCCTTGTAATCCATATGAATAGTTATTTCCTCTTCAATGTGAGTTGTCATAAGAATAGTTATGTTTTCGTTGGCGATAAGCTCATGTAGTATATTAAAAAAATCCTTTCTGAATATTGGGTCCATACCAGCTGTTGCCTCATCTAAAAGATATAGTGTAGCATTGTGAGCTAATGAGAAAGCCAACTGGAATTTTAAATATTCTCCTCGTGATAGTGCGGAAATTTTTCTGCCTAATGGAATATTACATGATGTTAGTTTTTCATTAAATAATTTATTATTCCAACTTGCAAAAAATCCAGACAGCAGTTTAATGTTGTCGGCAATAGAGTAATCCTGAAAGAAACGTTTTTCATCAGATATAAACGCCATTTGATTTTTGAAATTTGCAAAGTTGTCACGAATGTTGCGACCATTATACAGGATTTCTCCATCGTAGAGCTGCGTCTGGTCTATAATATAGTGAAAAAGAGTTGTTTTTCCTGCTCCATTTACACCAGTCATACCAGTTATAAAACCTGTTGGAGCGGTAAAAGATATGTTTTCAAGGTTAAACTTCTTACTGTTTCCAGTTACGTTTCTAAATTCAAGCATATTAATTCCACCTTTCTAATCGTTCATAAGGGCATCAACCATATCGATGATTTCTTCTTTTTTCATCCCTGCCTTGGTGCAATCCTCTAAGAGCTCAGCCATTCTTTTTTCCAGTTCTATGTAATGTTTTTCTTTCAAGTAATCAGAATTATATTCACTGACATAAAACCCTTTACCAGGTACTGAGCGTATAAGTTTTTCATTCTCTAAGATTTCATAAGCTTTTTTTGTGGTAATGACACTGACGCCAAGGCTGGCGGCCAGAGCGCGAATTGATGGAAGAGCCTCCCCGGCTGCCAATTCGCCCATAATGATAGCATTTTTCATTTGATTAGTAATTTGTTCGTATATGGATAATGTTCCGTTAGGACGAATAATAATATTCATATTCTTTCTCCATTTCTTTATTTTTAACAGAGTTATAGTGGATGTAGGCTTATTTATAAAATTCCATTAGTACTATAGATTGCCAATAGAAGTGCTTAACCTTGCTTATAGTGGCAACGAGTTGTAATGTCATAAATATTCCAATGAGGGCTAGTTCTAGAGGATGTAATTCGACTATGGAGTATTCCTCTATATGAATTAATATAATAATATTTATTACATTTATCGCATTTGAGTAGGTGTTAAGTGTTTCAAAGTTTCCAACAAATGGATAACGATTTGTTGAGTATATATTATCTGTTGCAGTTGGCTGACAGTAGATATTTACGGATACTGCGGTAAATCCATATACAATTAATCGTATCAATAAAATTTCCATTGAAAATATATCCATAAATAGCAGTATTATATTTCCTATAAGAAAAAGTATAGAAGGAATGATAATTCGTAATCTGAAGCTATGAATGGCATATTGGCGACGTGCATTTGCGTCCAGTGGACAGAGGAAAAATGTTTTATTCATATAACCGCCATACATTCTCCCAAGTATATATGTGATGAGGCAAGGGAAAGCTAAAAATGCGTAAGATAGCTTATTATTTTCATATGAGTCAATACCTATAATGGCATAGAAAAACCACACAAAACATATTGTCGAGTTATCGTACAATTTTCTAAGGGAGCTACGCCAATGACTTCTATAGTCTTGTAATATAAGTTTATACATAGGCATCCTCCTTTACATAATGGTACATAATATCTTCTATGGTTGGAACTGACACAGTCAGCTCTTTGTCATAAGTGTCGTAACAACGATGAGTTACAAGTGCTGTCATAGTATTGTCTTTTTTTTCTGCATGTATAAGCTTGTCTTTGTTTATTACATTTAATTTATATGCCTCTCCCTGCAATAAACGATACGATTCCAACAGGGATTCTCTGTCTGTAGAGAATACTAATTTTCCTTTGTGTAGAAAAGTAACATAGTCGCCAATTATCTCCAAATCAGATGTGAGATGGGTGGCAAGTAACACGCTGTGTTCGCCATCAGATATGAAATCAGTTAATATACTAAAAAACTCTTTTCTGAAATTAGGGTCAAAATTGGCAGTTGGCTCATCTAGTAAAAGTAGTCCAGGAGAATGTGATAACGCAAAAGCAAACTGAAATTTTAACTTTTGTCCCTTGGATAAAGTTTTTAATTTCTTCTTGCAATCAAGCTCAAAGCGATTACAATATTCGATGAAAGATTTACGGTTATATCGGCTGTAATATTTTCCGTAGGAGTCAGCGTTTGCAAGAAGTGTAAGATATGGGTCAAAAAGCTCTTCTGACAGTACATAACCAATGTCATCTTTTGCTTTTATTTCATCTGTAGATATATTATGACCATTTATATAAATGTCTCCTTTACTAGGTCGATACAAACCAAGCATCAGATGAATGAGAGTTGATTTGCCAGCGCCATTCTCGCCGATTAATCCGCATATATATCCCTTAGGAATGGAAAAACTTATATTTGACAGAGTAAAATTGAACTCATCAAAATGTTTTGAAATATTTTCAAGCTTTATCATATAACTATCCCCCTATTTAATATTAATATCTATGATACGTATATTAAGTTTATATCCAACTGTTGTTGAACTGTATATGTTAATATATACAGTATAATCACAGATATGTCAAGTGATATGTATAAGCAAATAAAATGTGCTTAATTAAATTCATTTTCTACGGCAGAGCTGGGTTGAAATTTAACATAGATTTAACTTGAAAAAGGCAAATTAAAGGCTTATAATGAGCAGAACATAATATGAATGAGGGAGTAGTCTCGCAGAAGCGTGATGTTACCAACAATCTCGGATTATTATCCTGGTGCATCTTTAAGACAAGACTCATTAAAGATTTAAACATCTTTAATGGGAAACTTGTCTTCTTTTTATTGTAAAAGAAATAGTTCTCCATTAGATGTGGAATAGGAGGATTTATATGGTATATCAAAAAGAGGTATCCGAGGTTTTAAAAGAATGCGACTCTAGTCTTGATGGTTTGACTACAAGTCAGGTAGAAAAGCATAGAGAAGCCTACGGCGACAACGTGTTAGCTGAGAAGAAAAAGGATTCACCTTTTATGGTGTTTCTTAAGCAGTTTAAGGATTTGCTTGTTATTATTCTTATAATTGCAGCAGTTATTTCAGGTTTAAACAAACAGTTCGAGAGTACAATAGTTATTCTTGTGGTTATTACATTAAACGCAATCTTGGGTACAGTTCAGACTTTAAAAGCGCAAAAATCGTTGGATAGTCTTAAAAAGCTTTCGGTTCCAAAGGTAAAGGTTCTTCGTAATGGCCAGCTACAGGAAATTGATTCAACTGAGCTTACAGTAGGTGACATTGTTCAGATTGAGGCTGGTGATGTTATAAGCGGTGACGGTAGAATTATTTCATATTCGTCTTTGCAGGTGAATGAAAGCGCCTTAACAGGTGAGGTAGAAAGTGTAAATAAAAATACTGATGTTATATCGGATGAAGTCACTGTTGGCGATAGAAAAAATATGGTGTTTTCAGGCAGCCTTGTTACAAATGGAACAGGCAGATATGTGGTGACACATATAGGTATGGATACAGAGATAGGAAAGATTGCCACAATGCTCAATGATACAAAGGAGAGAAAGACACCTTTACAGAAGAGCTTAGATGAAATGAGTGCAAAGCTTTCTGTTGTTATCTTAGTGATTTCAATTGTAGTATTGTGTCTCAATTATTTCTTGGCTGACGAAACCATTCTTGATTCGCTTATGATTGCAGTGGCTCTTGCTGTTGCAGCTATTCCGGAAGCTCTTGGTTCTATTGTTACTATTGTACTATCAATGAGCACGCAGAAGATGGTAAAGGAAAATGCCATTATAAAGGAGTTAAATTCTGTTGAAAGTCTTGGTTGTGTTTCTGTTATATGTAGTGACAAAACGGGTACACTTACACAGAATAAGATGACACCACAGAAGATATATTTCTATGATAGAGTTATGGATATAGCTGAACTTAACAGCAAGAATCATGACCATAATGTACTTCTTAAGGCTTGCCTTTTATGTAACAATTCCGTGGTGACAGAGGAGCAAAGAATTGGTGATCCTACAGAACTAGCCCTTATTGATTTGGTTAATAAGTACACGGAAAATGATGTAGAGTTCAAAAATACTGCCATAAGACAGCTTGAGCTTCCGTTTGATTCTGACAGAAAGCTTATGAGCGTATCTTCGCTTAACCACCTGTATACAAAGGGTGCTCCAGATGTGATTTTGGATAGGTGTGAAACTATTTTGATAAATGGTGAAAAAGTTCCAATGACAGAGGAACATATTAACGCCATTCAGAATGAAAACAAGAGATGTGCAGATAACGGCTTAAGAGTATTAGGTTTTGCATATAAAAGATTTAAAAAAGATACTGTTGTTTTGGAAGATGAATATGAATTAACTTTTGTAGGCTTGGTTTCACTTATGGATCCGCCAAGAGTAGAGTCCAAAGAGGCTGTAGAAAAGTGTAAGATAGCTGGTATTAAGCCTGTAATGATTACAGGTGACCATGTGGTTACAGCTAGAAGCATCGCTAAGCAGATTGGCATCTATGAGGATGGAGACTACTCTATAGATGGTAAAGAGTTAGATAGTATGACTGATGAGGAACTTGATGAGAAGCTTACAAAGATAAGTGTATATGCAAGAGTAGCTCCAGAACATAAGATTAGAATTGTAAAAGCATGGCAAAGAAGAGGAGATGTAGTAGCTATGACAGGTGATGGTGTAAATGATGCGCCAGCCTTAAAGCAAAGTGACATCGGCGTGGCAATGGGAATTACCGGAACAGAGGTTTCGAAGGATGCAGCAAGTATGATACTTACAGATGACAACTTCTCTACAATTGTTAAGGCAGTTATCACAGGACGTAACGTATATAGAAACATTAAGAATTCTATAAATTATTTGTTGTCAGGAAATTTTGCGGGAATATTATGTGTGTTCATAACATCACTTTTGCTGTTGCCAACACCATTCTTCCCAGTGCATTTATTGTTTATGAATTTGATAACCGACTCACTTCCAGCAATTGCTATAGGTATGGAGGCAAACTCAGACAATGTACTAAAAGAAAAACCTAGAAAGTCAGGCGACTCAATCTTAAATAAAAAGGCTTTGGCACAGATAGGTTTCGAAGGTTTTGTCATAGCACTAAGTACAATGTGCATTTATATGATAGGATTGCAGCAAAAAGATACAATGGCATCAACACTTGCTTTTGCAACAATATGTCTTGCAAGACTTCTTCACGGGTTCAACTGTAGAGGAAGTCAGCCACTTCACAAGTTAGGATTCACAAAGAACAAAATGAGTCTGCTTGCATTTGCAGTAGGTTTTGCACTTCTTCATATTATATTGTTTGTGCCAGCACTTCATAGCATCTTCATGATTGGAAAGATAGGTTTGACAGACCTGCTTATGGTATATGGCTTCGCACTGTTACCGACAATCATAGTACAGCTGAAAAAAATCATTTCCAAGTAAATCGCAGTTTATGGGGAAATTGCAGCATCATAAACATTTGTGATTTAAGTGTGTAATAAAGAAAAGGTGCGTAAATATTAATTTTTATTCTTCGTTCCGAATATTAGACTTTCTAAGTGTTTTGAATGACGCTTTTACAACGTACGCAACCGGCTTCCATGCGCCATCCATGGCTTAGTGGAAGCCCTCGCCCCGACCTCGTGTCGGGGCGTTGCTGTTTATAGACAAAACACTAAGAAACTCTACATATTCTCCACATGAATAAAAATT
>JAFSIA010000042.1 GCA_017440045.1 Lachnospiraceae bacterium | reverse complement strand
ATGTTTATTAGGTGTGTTAGCAGTTACATTATGTTTATCAGCATGTTCATCAGATAATTCTGATGTAGACAATTTTTTAAATGAATATGAAAATATAAATTTGAACATCTCAAAGGAATGGGATGGCATAAATTACCATAATAATACATCCAGCTGTTATGGAGAAAGTACACAGGGATACTATTATTATGATAGTGCCAAGGACACTATGATGTATATTAGTAAAGAGGCGTGTAAAGCGATACCCTTATGTACAAAGGTAGAATGTATACATGGTACAGAATTAGAAAAAGAGTTTAATACATATGGGAAATATATTACTGATTGTGATGCTATATATAGCTGCAATTCAGGAATACAGGTATATAATGGAAGTCTTTATGCAGACGAAAGGCCTGAAAATGAATTAGAAGGCTTGGCAATTATTAAAGCAGAAATGGATGGAACTAATAAGCAAGAGGTCTTTCATAATCTTAATGTTAGAATAGAGGAGGAAGATACTTTACTTGAAAAAACAGGTGAGGTATTTATGTATTCTACAGATTGGGTAATAGTTGAAGATGAAATTTATGTTGTAACAGAGGCACATGTTAAGGATAACGAAAAAATCTTAGGACGAGTATATGTTGATATATATGATTTGTCCACAGGAGAGCGAGTTAAAGAATTGTTTTATAAGGAGTATGAAGCTGATGATTTAATACCAGTTCATCTTTATGTTGCAGCAGATGCTGTATATGTTGGACTGCGCATATATATAGAACAGGGCGAAGAAATGCTGGGAAGTTCTATATTGCTAGAGATAGACAAGGAAGCAGGGACTTTTAAGGAAGTGACTTTAGGACAGGATAGCTCCTATATAGGATATAACTATTTCAATGATAAGCTGATATTTGGAAAACAAGGTGGAGATATATATCTATTAGATGTTGATGGTGATGAACAGCTGTGTATTAAACTTGATGAGCGTGAAAAAGAGGTTGGTATGTTCTTTTCTAAGAAAGGAGAGTACATTATTCTTAATCCACGTGAGGCTGTGAAGCTGGAAGATGGTTCAATGGGATACTATTCTAAGATATATAATTCTGAATACAAATATCTAGACACCATATATTTTACAGAGAATTTTAGACCAAGTATTGGCAATGGAGATAAGATAATATACCAAGGGGATGATAGCGAGAAATATTATTATATTGACACTAATCAAATCGGAACAGGCAATATAGAGCTAAAAGAGATAGAGATGCCAAAGGTGAAGAAGGATAATAATGCGAGTGAGGAATAATAAATTATTATTAGCTATCGCGATGTGAAAACGGCATTCAGACATTAAAATAGGACGTTCATGTGTGAAAGGTTGAAAATGTTAATCTTAAATATATAATAAATCAAGTAGAGGCATTATTGGGGAAGGATAAAAGGAAGGTAAGTACTATGAAGAAAAAACATTTATTGGGTGTTTTATCTGTTGCATTATGTTTAATGGGTTGTTCTAATGAAGACGAAAAAGAAGTAGACAATCTGCTTTCTGAATTGGACGAAGGAATAACTATAAGTAATCAAGGGCAGGGAGATAATTATTATAATGATATATATAAATATGGTGAGAGTGAGAATGCCTTCTATTATGTATACAGACAGCAGATGTACTACTTTGATAAAAACAAAAATAATATAATGCTCATGTGTACAAAGCCAGAATGTGACCACATTATATATAAGGATAATCAGAGAGTGTATTACTGTGAAGCATTGTATGCAGATAATTGTTTTGTTCAGGTATATGATGGGAAATTATATGCAGACGCAGAAACGGGACGGGAGGAACCTCAATCTATCATAGTATCAAATCTAGATGGAACAGATAAAAAGGTGGCTGTGAAAAATATAGAAGAGAGAATTGAAAAGGAAAGCGATAGATTTAATAGTGGTGGTATAGTCAGCTATGTATCAAGTCTTACATGGAGAATATATGATGATATATTGTATGTGTTTACGAACATGAGTGGGTATGGTGGAGAAAATAATTATTTTTTTATAGATAAATATGATTTAAAATCAGGTGAGTATTTGGGAGAAGTTACAAATAAAATATTAGAGGGAAATCAGGGGAATGTTATTGAGGTGTATAAATATGGAGATAAAATGTTAATTAACATTACAATAGCACGAGGTAGGAATGAAAAAATATATGATATGTGTATAGAGGTAGAGCTGACAAACGGAGATATAAATATTATAGAGATTCCAGAAACAATATCAGAAACACTTTACAATGGTAAAGTAATATTCCAAACAGATTATGAAAATGTGTGTATGATGGATAGTTCAGGGCAAACAGAGACATGTATAGAGCTTAATGAATATGAACGCAATCGTGGTGTTGTAGTAACAAGGATAGGAGAGTATCTTTTTGTTACGCCGCTAGCTTATACATCTAGTAATGATTCTGAATATGAGTATTATACAAAGGTTTATGACCAAGAATTTAAGTTGGTGGATATGATAGAGTTACCTGAAAATGTGTTACCAAGGGGAGGATATAATTGTATTTTATTAAGGAAAAGGGCAAGTGAGGAATACTATAGCATAGATGCATCTCAGATAGGAACAGGCAACGTAGAGGTAAAAGAGTATACAGTTAAGTAAAGTGGCATTCAGACATTAAAATAGGACGTTCATGTCTGAAATGTTGAAAATGTTAATCTTAAATATATAATAAATCAATTAGAGACATTATTGGGGAAGGATAAAAGGAAGGTAAGTACTATGAAGAAAAAACATTTATTAGGTGTTTTAGCTGTTGCTTTATGTTTAATGGGCTGTTCTAATGAGGAATCAAGTGAAATCGATGCGATGCTAGAAGAGGCTGAAAGCAACAAGAATTCATCAATTTTATCAGAAGTTAATGGAGAGAATTATGCAACTGCTTTACAGTATTGCGCTGAGAGTAAAGCTGGATTTTACTATTATGACGGAAGCAGAGTTTACCTTTTAAACAAACAGAATGGTGATGGTGTGTTGCTTTGTGCAAAAATAAATTGTGAACATGATTATTATATAGATGAAGATAGGGTGTTAAATACATGTGATGCCATATTTGAGTTAAGTAATTGTATACAAGTATATAACGACAAATTATATATTGATGTTGCTGCCGATACAACTGTTCAAACGTTGTATAGGATGAACAATGACGGTACTGCTAGAGAAGTGGTGATAGAAAATATATTTGAACATTATGAAGAACGAATGCAACAGATGGAGGAATCTGGTGATATAGATTTGGATGGAATAGGAGCATCGGTCAGTTGGGAAATATACAATGATATAATATATCTATGTTCTATTATAGAATCTGAAGAAGAGGATAAATCCATCTTGTATGTAGATACATATAATGTGCATAGTGGAGAAAAAATAGAGGAATTGGCAAAGGAGACAATAAAAGGCAGTAATGGAATAATTATTGATATAAATATATATAGCAATAATCTAAAGTTAAGTACATCTATTTCGGAACAGATTTCAGGGGGGATGGGTGAGTATATTGAATATAAAAGATTCTTTGATGTAGATATAAGTACTGGTGAAGTAAATTCGTTGCTAGAAGATTCATCTGTGTCAACATATGCAATGATAGATGAAGGAATGTTATATCGTGAAAAGGGAGAAGATTTCTATTTAGTGAATGCAAATGGCCAAAAGGAGTTATGCATAGAACTTAATGAAATAGAAAAAGAATGTGTAAACACTGTATGCTATACTGGAGAATACATATTCATAACACCCAATTTAAAAAACAAGAATCTGGTAGATGAGTATGGGTATTATACAAAGGTTTATGACAAGGAATATAAGCTTTTAGATACTATAAAGCTTCCTGACAATATGATGCCGATTGCAGGTCATAATCAGATACTGTTAAGTTTAAGAGGACAACAGAAATTATATTTTTTTGATCCAGCACAGATAGGAACAGGCAACGTAGAGGTAAAAGAGTATACAGTTAAGTAAAAGGCATAAAAGGAAGGTAAGTACTATGAAGAAAAAATATTTATTAGGTGTGTTAGCCGTTACATTATGTTTATCAGCTTGTTCATCAGATGATTCTGATGTAGATAATTTTTTAAACGAATTTGGAAATATGGATTTGAAGATTTCAAAAGAATGGGATGGTATAAATTATAATATTGAACGAGGCAATTATGGAGAGACTACACAGGGCTTTTATTACTATGATGGTGAAAATGAAACAATGCTATACATTAGTAAGGAAACAGCCAAAGTCATACCATTATGTACAAGAGTTGAGTGTACCCACGGAACAGAGGTGTGGGCACAGCTTGAAGAAACAGGTGAATATTTATCTGATTGTGATGCCATATATAGAATTAATACAGCGGTACAGGTGTATAATGGTAAATTATATGCTGATGCAGAATGTAAAAATGAGGAGAAAAATAAGGCGCTTCTAAGAACTGAATTGGATGGGACGGATAAGCAAGAGGTTTTACATAATCTTGATATGAGACTAGAAGAGGTAGATACTTCAATGGGTGGCAATGTAGGCGAAGTATTTATGAGCACGGTTGATTGGTTTATATATGATGACATGGTTTACATTTTGACAGAAGCACATATTAAGCACAAGGAGGAAAAAACGGGGAAAGTATATGTGGATGTATATGATTTGAATACAGGGGAACGAGTTAAAGAATTGTTTTATAAGGAGTATAAATCTGATGATTTGATGCCAAGTTATCTTTATGTTACAACAGATGCTGTATATATTGGACTGAACAAGTATATAGAACAGGGCGAAGATATGCTAAAAAGCATAATATTTATAGAGATAAATAGGGAAACAGGGGCTTCTAAGGAAGTGACCTTAGGACAAGATAGAAACTATATAGGATATAACTATTTCGATGATAAGCTGATATTTGGAAAACAAGGTGGAGATGTATATTTATTAGATGTTGATGGTAATGAAGAGCTATGTATTGAGCTAGATGAGCGTGAAAAAGAAGTTGGTATGTTCTTTTCTAAGAGAGGAGATTATATTATTCTCAATCCACGTGAGGCTGTGAAGCTAGAAGATGGTTCCATGGGATACTATTCTAAGATATATGATTCTGAATACAATTATCTTGACACCATATATTTCACAGAGAATTTTAGACCACAGGCGGGCAATGGAGATAAGATATTATATCAAGGGGATGACTATGAGAAATATTATTATATTGACACCAAACAAATAGGAACAGGTAATATAGAGCTAAAAGAGATAGAGATGCCGAAGCTAAAGAAGAAGGCAGAAAATGAGACAGAAGCAGAGGAATAAAAGGGAAAAATATGAGTGAATTTCTTAGAATATTTAAAGACAAAAAGAGAATATCCTTTCTATTAGGCTTATTTCTATTAAACCTTATATTTATACTTAAGGACAATTGGGCGGCTATAGACGTGAGTAATGCCTATGAAAAAGCCATCAAAGAGTATCAGTCTATGGATATAGATGAGGCTTACGAACAGAATAAAATAAATGTGGACAAGTATTATGAGGAGGCATGGAGCTATGCTACTGACAGTGAGGAACAAGCTGCTGCATTAAAAAAAGCGTTTACTCATGAAAAAGTAACGCCAAGCATCGAACACATACGAAAATATGCAGATAAATATCAAGGCATGCTGGACAATGCCAGTAGGATGATAACCTTTGGTTTAGTTGGTGGTAAAGAGACATTTGCATACCAAAATATACGAAAGACATTAATAGATTTCGCTGATATAGAGGGTTTGGATGTAAAACTTGAAAATGACAAAACCGTCAATGCATTTCTTGAATTTGAGATGACTGATTATATGATTATACTGGCTATACTGCTTATCGTAGCTTCCTTTGTGGAAGAACAGAAGAAGGGGCTGTTCTTTATCATCAGAAGCTGCGCCGGCAGAAATAAGCTTGTATTTACCAGACAGATTGTGCTGTTTTTATCATCATTTTTTATCAGTTTGGCATTTTACGGTAGTACATATGTAACCTTTGGCTTGATACACGGCTTTGCGCCGATGGACACACTGGTTCAGTGCTTCCCAGTATTTGATAACTGTTACACCATTATGAGCATCGGGACCTTTGTAGCAGTGATGATACTGCTAAAGACAATAGTCTTATATATGATAGGAAATCTGTTCTGGTTTATGCTCAATCTTTTTAACAACATGTTAACATCGGTGGGCATAATGTCAGTATTTTTTGTGCTTGAATACATAGCATATAATAGTACCATAGAGGGGAATATTTACGATATACTTAAGTACTTCAATATCTTTAATTATATTAGTATTGAAGAGACCTATATACATTATCTAAATATAGATGTTTTGGGTAAATGTGTGGGAATACTGACGTTTTCTATAGCGACACTCCTGCTTTCGACAGTTGCATTTACTGTTATAGCTACAGTGCTGGCAGTCAATAAGCGTTATACACCAAGTAAGAGCTTAAGGCTGGTGGAAATAGTGAGGAAGAAGCTCAGTGTTATAAGTTTTGCTGGACATACATCTCTTGCCCGTCATGAGGCATATAGATTTTTTAAATGCAATGGGGTGCTTGTGATTATGATAGTCTTTGGCATATTTATGTATATGTCCTATGAAAAGCCAAGACCGGAATATGACCAGGTGCAGGTGTATGTCAATGAGCATTATAGCTTCGTGGAGGGTAAGCTTGATGAGACTACAGATGCATATCTTATAGAGCAGAGAAAACAGCTGGAAAAGGAAAAGGAAGAGCTTGCAGCTTATGTGGAGGAAAATCCTGATTACGCAAGTACTCAAGGCTATATATATGCAGAGGAAAATTTAAGAGTCCGTGAGGAAGCCTTAAATATTATGGACGGGGAGAATGTGAGGTTAAGACAGTTAAAAGCAGAGGGACATGATGTGTGCTTTGTAAATTATGTGGGATATAGAAATATATTTATGGTGAGCAGCATCAGTACATACGTGTCATATCTCATACCGATTTTCTTTGTAGTATTATGTGTGGCAACAGTATTTTCATATGACAATGAATATAATCTTGGACGCTTTTTAAAGGCGACACCGAGAGGAAGACAGCCTGTGCTTAGGCTTAGAGTTACCTATGCCATCATAAGTACTGTTATAGTGTGGGCGGTTATGAATATCATAGAACTATATAAGGTGCATACGACCTATGGACTTCACCAGCTTGGAACAGAGGCGGCCAGCGTCAACATATTTGTAGGAGCTACATCGCATATGTCTATCATAACGGTACTGATACTGCTGTATGCAACTCGCTTGGTTGTTCTTATATGTGTGGCGCTTGTTGCCATGTGGATTTCATCTATGCTCCAGAGCAATAAGATTTCCTATGTTATAAATCTGGTAGCTCTTATATTGCCGGCGGCTTTTGTGACCATAGGGGCAGAGCTTTTTGGATGGATTTCATATATTGATATATACAAGGCGCATAGCAATGTGTCAGATTTGGTAGCAGGAAATTATATTGCAGTGATACCATATCTTATATGTGTGGCGACGGGGGTTGCTTCGTATATGAGGCTTAGGAAAAAAATGTGTGCATAAAAGATATATAGAAAGAGGGATAGAATAACGATGGAAGATATAAAGCTTGAGATAAAGGATTTGCATATGAAATATGCAACAAAGGTGGCAATTGAGAAGATGAATCTTGAACTGACACCGGGAATATACGGACTCCTTGGACCAAATGGAGCAGGTAAATCTACTCTTATGAACATTATAACAGATAATTTAAAAGCTACTTCAGGAGAGATATTGTATGGTGGAGAGAATATCGTGTCCATGGGAAGTGCATTTAGAAGACTTATAGGTTATATGCCACAGCAACAGGGTATGTACGACCAGTTTTCTGCCAAAAGATTCCTGCAGTATGTATCAGCTATTAAGGGAGTACCAAAGAAGCAGGCAAAGGAGCAGATAGAGAAGTATTTACAGATGGTAGGCCTTGACCATGTGGCAGGCAGCAGGCTTGGAAGCTTCAGTGGTGGTATGCGTCAGCGTATTATGTTTGCGGCTACTATGTTAGGAGAGCCGAAGGTATTTTTGTTTGATGAGCCGACAGCAGGTCTTGACCCTGAGGAGCGTATCAAGATAAGAAACTATATCTCGAAGATATCAGGGGACAGTATCGTCATACTGGCAACTCATGTGGTATCAGATGTAGAGTGTATAGCAGACAAGATTATACTTATGAATGGTGGAAATATCATCAAAAACGAAACTCCACATGAACTCATACGCGGTGTGGAGGACAAGGTATTTGAGATGAAGTGCACTACCGAGGATATCGAAAGACTTAACGATACATACAAGAAGGGAAATATCAGACAGGGTAAGGATGGCCTTTACTTTAGAGTCGTGGCAGATGAAAAGCCGGAGGGCTTTGAAACTATAAAGGGCGAGGCTAATCTTGAGGATGTATACTTATATTATTTCTAATAAATTAGAGTGATAAGTGGCAACTAAATATTGAATAAATATTACATTTGTGTTAAAATAAACCAAATTGCGCAGGGTGCAAAATTTAATATTTATGGAGGTTTTTATGAAAGCAAAGACTAAGAGATTTCTGGCGTTGCTTTTGGCTGGCATATTAACTGTGGCAGGTACAGTTATGGTTGTGGCGGCAACACCGACGGCGGATGACTTTAAGGTAGTTGTAAGTACTGATAAGGATTCCTACCAGGAAGGCGAGAAGGTTTATTTGACTATTAAAGTAGAAAATGAAGCCGAAAATGCAAATGTTTCTAAATTGGATTTTACTTATGATATTCCGGAAGACATTAAGGAAAATATCGCAGATTACGATAAGCTGCCTACAAGCCTTAACACTATAGATGAAGGAATAACAAATGTATTCGATGCAAAACCGGCTACTCCAGGTGCAGGAGATTCTGTATCAATAATGCTCTATGTAGGTATTATGTTTGTTGTAGCAGGTATTGTTATTGCAATAAAGACAGGAGGCTTTAAGAAGGTAGCATCCTTATTTATGGCAGTGATGATGATAGTGGGACTTGAAGGTGTTTCAATGATTTCTGCTCAGGCAGCAAGCGAGACAGTAAATGTTACCGGCTCTAAGACAATAAAGTATGCTGGTAAGGATAAAGAGCTTGTTGTTAAGGTAGCTATTACTATTGATGGAGAAAAAGAGACAGATTCAACTGATAATAATACAGGAGACAATAACACAGGAGATGATACAAGTTCAGCAATTAAGCATGTTACAGTTCATGACCCAAGTATTGTGAAAGATCCTGAGACAGGAATGTATTATGTATTCGGCTCGCACAGAGCATGGGCTAAGTCAGAGGATTTAATCAATTGGACAATATTTACAAATAATATAAATACTGATTACGAAACACTTTTTGCTGATGCCGCAGAGTGGTCAGCTCTTGGTGGCTCACAGAAGAGTACATCAGGCAAGTACGAGGTTGGTGGCAATCTTTGGGCGCCGGATGTTATCTATAATGAAGATATGGGCAAATGGTGTATGTACATGAGTGTTAATGGTGACTATTGGTACACTTCAGTTGTGCTTTTGACAGCAGATGACCTTGAGGGTGATTGGACTGTAGTTGGACCTGTAGTTTATTCAGGCTTCACAAACAAGGCTGAGGCTGAGAAGACAGACTTCTATGATGTATACGAGGGAACTGATTTCCCTGAAAGATACAATCAAAACAGAAATGGTAACCATACATATGGTATGAATGCTATTGACCCTTGTGTATTTTATGATGAAGACGGAAAACTGTGGATGGTTTATGGTTCGTGGTTTGGCGGCTTATATATGATAGAACTTGATACAGAAACAGGTTTAAGACTTGCTTCTCATAAATATGAGACAGTTGATAATGTATCTGATGAATATCAGGGTATCAAGCTTGCTGGTGGTCAGCATGTATCAGGTGAGGCACCATATATTGAGTACATTGATGGATACTATTATTTATATGTAACTCTCGGTGGTTTAACAGCCAATGGCGGTTACAATATGAGAGTGTTCCGTTCTGAAGACGTAGACGGACCTTATGTTGACATATCAGGTGATGATGCAAGATACACATCTGCAAGAGATAATATAAACTACAGAATCGGAAACAGAGTAATGTCAAACTATAAGTGGGATTATATGGATTATGGTTATGTAGCTCAGGGTCATAACTCTGCATTTGTTGATGATGATGGAAAGGCTTATGTAATTTATCATACAAGATTTAACAATCAGGGTGAGGGACATCAGGTAAGAGTTCATCAGCAGTTTGTAAATGAGGATGGATGGCTTGTTACAGCCCCATTTGAGTACTATAATGAAAAGCTTACAGCAGTTGAAAAGAGCGACGTTGTAGGTGCGTATAGTGTTCTTGTACATAAGCTTAATGTGGATTATGCAAACAAGGAATGTGTAGAGAGCATTAACATTATGCTTAAGGATGACGGTACTGTTTCGGGTGAATTAACAGGTACTTGGAAGTTTGGTACTGATGGTGCTCCTTATGTAACAATGGAAATCGGCGATTATACATATAAGGGTGTATTCGTAGAGCAGAAGATGGAAGAATCTTCTACAAAGACAATGACATTTACAGTTATTGGTAATGATGAGATTAATATTTGGGGATATAAGCTTGCAGGCGATGATGAGGAATTGGCAAAGGAGGCAGCAGATGCCCTTACAATACCTATGGGTGCTATGGCAGATTTATCTCTTCCAACTACAGGCTTAAATGCGACAACTATCAGCTGGGCTTCTGCTAAAACAGATATTATTGCAAATGATGGTAAGATTACAAGACCTGAGGCAGACACTGTTGTGAAGCTGACAGCAACAATAACATATGGTGAATCGTCTGTGAAGAAGGACTTTGATGTAAAAGTCTTTGCAGAGTACGATGCAACAAAGGATAAGGTGATTTGGACATATGCAGAAGATGGTATCGATTTATCATCAGCATCTGCAGGCAAATATCAGTATCCAAATCCTTTAAATGCTGCAAATATATCAGGACTTAATGTTGATAATGGTGTATCTATTAAGTTCCACATAAGTGCTGCCACATCTAAAGGCTGGACAAATAATATCATTTCATTTAACGAAAATGCAAATGGTGGTCTTTGGATAAATGACACATCATATTTGGGATACAACGCAGACGGATTTTTCGATGCAAACCTTCATAATGGTTCATACAAAACAGGAACATGGACAGCAGGTACTGACTTCCTTACAAAAGAATGTGATGTAGAAGTTAAGCTGTTACCAACAGGATTTGAGTATTATGTAGATGGCGAGCTAGTATATGATAATACAGATGTACCATCAGATGAGATACCAGGTGAGATGGGTACAACAGCATTTACTAAGGTATTGACATATTTAAATAAGACAGCTACAGTTATGAACTTTGGCTGGGGCGGATTCTGGGCCGATGCATATAAGGGTACTGTAAGTGATGTAGAAATATCTGTGCTTGGTGCACCAGAAGAAGACGCTAAGGGTAACTTATTCCTGGAAGAGTTTGTAACTACAACACCAATTCTTACAGAGTGGCCACATCACGATAATGCTGCGGATTTCTTAACAGCAGAGTATTCTGATGATCACGGATATTACTTGAAGTGGTACGCTACAAATGGTAAGGGTAACAGAGGTTGCTACTATGATTTCGCAGAAGAGTACCAGCTGGAAAGCAACTATACTTTAGAAGCAGACATTATGCTTAACTCAGGCGGAGACAGAGATACACAGCTTACAATTTACGGAACAGATAGAAATAGAATTGATGTTACAGGAAACAAAGCGCTTGAGTCAGGATATATATTCCAGATGACAGTTCTTTCTGGAACAACAAATGTAAACATCGCAGGAGCCAATAGTACATACACAATTCCAAAGGATACATGGGTACATGTAAAGTTTGTAGTGAATGATGAAGGTAAGGTTAGTGCAACGATTGGCGACCAGTCAGTTATTTTAAATGTAAACGGTTCTGGCAAGCTCGGCGGTATATTCGCTTTAGCTGGAAGAAGCAAGGGTATGTTCTGTATTGATAATATTACACTTAACCATGCATCTTCAGAAGATTTGGCGTTACTTGAACCATAAGAATATGATTAAAGTATAAGATGAGTAGACATGATGAAAGTCATGTCTACTTTTTTGTTTAATAGAAAATGTATTCAAACTTTCCTATCAAACAAAAAATGCTTCGACAGGATATAAAATTCTCTTATTTAGCGAATATTTGAAAAATATTACAAAATTTTTAAAAAATGGTTGACATACAAATAATGTTGTACTAACATAACCGTATCAATTTTAAAAGAAAGGCGGTGAGCAATATGATTATTATGAATAGATTAAGAACTTATGAAGCGAAAACTTCTACTAGACATTTTGTTGTTTCAAATTCATACGAGAGTATTATATTGCTGCCGATTCAGTCTATATTATAGGGGTACGGTGTTTATTTTAGTAACACATTATTTGTATCGTTATATCTAAGAGCGTTTCGTTAGCGAGACGCTCTTTTTTTGTTCTATGAAGGTTCCCTGAACCTGCTTATAGAACAAAAATGCCCCCTCTGATAAGGGCTTAATCGTGGTCGCGAGTGCCTGCGATTTATTTCGCGATAGGTTGGATACACAAGATGTCAGATGGAAGAGATATATAGATAAATTAGATTTATGTAAAGGAAGGAAAAAAATATGATAGGAATATGTCATGTATGTGGAAATTATGATTGGGATAAAGAAGTAGAAGGAAATAAGATTACATGTCCTAAATGTGGAGGAAGCTGGGAATATAAAAAGCTGCCATTTTTTATTTTGACAGGATGTAGTGGTATAGGCAAGACAACGACAGCACAGATAATACAGAGGGAATGTGAAGAGGTTGTAACACTTGATGCAGATATTTTTTATAACATAATGCCCGGTGAAACTGAAGAGGATAATTACGCACAGATTGAGCAGATACAAAGCCTGACAAATAATATTGCACAAAGCGGCAAAGCAGTTTTGTGGACCATGGCAGGCAATCTGGACAAGGTTAATAATACATACAACAGAAGATTTTTTGATGAGGTTTATGTATTGGCACTTACAGCGTCTGAGGCAGATGTGCGAAAGAGAATGGGCGAGGGCAGAGGAATCACAGATGCAAATTGGATTCAAGGCTCCGTTGACTACAATAACTATTTTAGAACTCATAACTCCCTCGGAGATTTGACATTTGATACCCTTGATACAGAGGGAAAGACTGTAAATGAGGTGGCGGAGGAAGTTAAGAAGTGGCTGGCTAAACATTTAAATAAAGCCTAGAAGGACGTTTTTGAAAATTGGAATGCTGGTTACAAAGAGGATGAAAGAGGTGAAAATATGACTCATACAGAAAAAGCATTAAAATACTTTAGTGACAAGTTTCACTGTTCACAGGCAGTCTTAGCTTCCTTTGCTAATGAATTGGGACTGACAGAAGAGCAGGCTCTCAAGCTCGGAGCCTGCCTAGGCAGTGGTATGAGAAAAGGTGAAGTGTGCGGTGCATGTACAGGAGCCTTGATGGTACTTGGATTAAAGTATGGACAGTGCCAAAAAGAAGATATAGACAGTCGTATGAAGGCAAATAATGTCACCGATTTATTTCTAGATGAATTCAAGGATATAAATGGCTCATATATTTGTAACAAGCTCTTAAATTGTGACATTTCAACCAAAGAGGGAGTTGAAGCTGCTTTAGAGAAGAAACTTTTTACTGAGTTTTGTCCAAAGATGGTAAAGTCTGCGGTTGAGATTGTGGAGAGAATAATGGAGGAGTAGATATTATGAAAGCGATGTTAACAAGCTCTCTTGGCGGAGCATTCAAGGTGAACGGAACCAGAGTTCCTTCTGTTTTGATTCAACACAATGGATTGTTAGATAATCTTAAATCAATTTGGATACAAAATGCAAAAGTACTAATCATTTGTGCCGACCCGACTGATTATGACAAGAATGATAGTGTTTGTGCATGCTTAAAAGAATCCTTTCCTATGAGTGGTTTAAGTGTTTCACATATTGATAAGTGTGATGATAGAAACCTTGAAGTTGTTGAAAATTTGGAAGATATAGATGTGCTCATTTTGGCAGGTGGACATGTGCCTACGCAAAACAGGTTTATGAAACAACTTAGGTTGAAGGAACGATTGTTAGATTATAATGGAATTATTGTTGCATGGAGCGCTGGTTCTATGAATTGTGCAGATATAGTTTATGCTTCGCCTGAATTTGAGGGAGAGGCAGTTGATCCACTCTATGAGCGTTGGATTACTGGCCTCGGAATAACAAATATAAATGTGTTTCCTCATTTTCAACTTCTTAAAGACGACTATTTGGATGGATTGCGTATAATTGAGGATATCACTTTTGCTGATAGTGTTGGTCATGAGATAATTGCATTAAATGATGGAAGTTACATAATGATTGATGATGGACAAACGACGCTGTACGGAGAGGCACATATGATTAAGGACGGACAGCAAATGCAAATCTGTAAGGATGGCGAAAACATTTTATTGTAATGTAAATGAGGCAGTAAAAAACAACTAAAACAAGAAAACTTAAAAAGTTGGTAAGACAGTCGAAGAAAAAACCAACAAAAACAAGAAAACTTCAAAAAAGTTGGTAAGACAGTCGAAGAAAACTCCGACTAAAAGTAAGAAAAAGTGAAAAGGTGGGGTGAGGTCAAGAGAGCCCTGCACTAGTCAACAAAAAGTAGACACTTTTTTTAGTTTTTTATACAGTCACTAAAGGGCATAATACTCCCTGTACTGTTTTGGTGTCAGGTAATTCAAAGAATACGCAGGCCGTTCTTCGTTAAAGAACATAATGTAATCT
>JAFSIA010000041.1 GCA_017440045.1 Lachnospiraceae bacterium | reverse complement strand
TGCTCCTGAAGGTTGTGACCTTCACCTGGGATGTAGCTTGTTACTTCGATACCGTTAGAAAGACGTACTCTGGCAATCTTTCTAAGAGCTGAGTTAGGCTTCTTAGGTGTAGCTGTCTTAACAGCTGTACATACACCTCTCTTCTGAGGAGCTGCAACGTTAACAGCCTCTTTTCTCAAAGAGTTGTAGCTCTTTAAAAGTGCTGGTGCAGTAGACTTCTTTACAGATGTCTGTCTTCCCTTTCTTACTAACTGGTTAAATGTAGGCATTCTTTTTCACCTCCTGATTAGAAATAGTTAAATAGTTTATTTTTGGCGTACAAAAAGAACATGCTTCTTTTCGCACGCTTTCTCATTATACGCAGAGGTTAACTCATTGTCAAGAAACTTTTTCTAATTTTTCTCAAGTTTTTCTTAATTTTTTTCTTATATCCTCTCAGCATAAGGAGACTTGTATCCTTCACCTACAATCTCGTTGGCAGATGTTATTATAATAAACGCATTTACGTCTATCTCCTTTATAATATCCTCTGCTTTAGGAAGCATTTGTTTCTTTAAAGCACACATAATAATCTTTTTTTCAGATTCTGTAAAGGCTCCAATTCCGCGAACATAGGTAACTCCACTCTCCAGTTCCTCCAAAATACGTCTCGCTATAACATCTTCCTTGTCACTTATAACAAAAATAAGCTTTGCACCTTCTCCACCATACAGCACCATATCAAAAACCTTACCTGCAATAAACACACATATTCCCGCATAGACAGCCACCTCTATATCTCCAAAGGCAACAGCTGACACAAAGACAATCACTGTGTCAATGATTATAAACAGACGCCCCGTCTCTACATGAGGAAGCTTAAGCTTCAAAAGCCGTGCCACAATATCTGTTCCTCCTGTAGTTGCACCCACCTTAAAAATAATGCCAAGCCCTGTACCACTTAGAACTCCACCTATAACAGTACACACAAGCAAATCATTACTCAGTGGCTCAAATGTTGCCGCAACATCAATAAAAGCCGACACCATAATTATAGAAATTATTGTCGGCACCAAAAACTTCATCCCAAATTTCCAAACACCTACAAGCATTAACGGCACATTCATACATAAAACAAGCGCACCCGTTGATAGACTTGTGTAGTGATTAATAATAATAGCTATACCTGCAACACCTCCTGGTGCCAGCCTATTAGGATCAAGAAACACACTTACAGCTATTGCAAAAGATAATGAACCAATTGCAACAACTCCATATTTGTATAGAAGAGATTTTATTTTCAAACGTCCCTTATTCATACATCCCCCTTTTATTATTATTCCTTCTTTGTCTTTATGGATAGCTCTCCCAATTGAACATTATCCCATATGTCTTCTATAACAATGTTATAGTTCTTCTTTAATTCCTCATAATATTCTCCTGAGATTTCCAACTCTTCCTTAGTATGCCCATTTTTCAGTAAACTATTGGCATATTTTCCAGCAAGTTCTACTTTTAGCTGAATATTATACAAATCATTATAGTCATAATCAGATATATCCATCTGCCTTCCTGTCAAATTATTCAAAATAATCTTTGCATTATCAGATGCTTTTTTACACTCTTCATCCGTTAATTTCATTCCACTTTTTACAGCTTCAAGATAATATATATTATCTCTCACACAGGAGTCCATAGTTAAATCTTTGGCATAATCCCTCATTGTATACATACCTTTTTTCAAAATAATATTCCAATAGGAATTAGGATTCTCTCTATCATACTGTGTGGCCATATCGTTCATATCACCTTCTATATTAATAATATAATACGACATTTCCTGCATACTCACTGTGACATTTTTGCTATCATCATCTTTAGATGAGACTGTAAGGACCTTCTTATCAAGATTATCCCTATATGAAAATTCTTCATCTCCGTTTCCAATAAAGAGAAGCAGAAATGCTGCTGCTGAAAATATTATAATTAATAGACAAATAACTGTAATAATATTTTGTTTCTTCTCTGACATTTTTGCTCCTCCTTTCAGAAAACACCTTACAGCACATGCCGTAAGGTGTTAAAAACTTATTATCTACTATATTAATATAGATTAAGCTGCTTCTGCTTCTGTCTTCTTACCAACCGGCTTAATAAGGAATACACTTATAAGCAATGCCACAGCATATAAAGCAATTGTAGCAAGAAGAACTGCCTGATATCCTGTTGGATTTACAGTTTCACCACCGATAACTTCAAGCTTACCAAACTGATTAACAATCCAGTTTGAAAGGTTATTACCTGTAAGACCTGCAAAAGCCCATGCAGATAATGCAATACCATGAATTGAACTGATTGCCTTCATACCATAATGGTCAGATAACAATGTAGGCAAGTTACTAAATCCACCGCCGTAACCAGCATTAACCATAAGAAGTAATGCAACAACAATGATTGCACTCTGAGTTGTTATACCCTGAGTTATGATTGTAACACCTGTAAATGCAATAGATAATATAAAGATAAGCTTGTAGATAGTATTTCTATCCTTCATCTTATCAGCCCACGCAGAGAAACCAAGTCTACCACCGGCATTGGCAACAGCTGTAAGTGAACTGATTGCACCTACCATACTTGCAAGACCGATAGCCTTTATTATGTACTTCTCCTGTGATATAAGCATAAGTCCACATGTAATATTAATGTAGAATATGAGCCAAATACCGATAAATGTCTTATTCTTAATAAGGCTTAAAGCACCTTCACCCTTCTTAGCAGGCTCTTCAACCCAACCTTCAGGCTTAGATAAAAGAAGGTGACCAACAAACATCATTACAAAATATACACCACCAAGGATGTAGAACATATTAACAATTCCCACTGAATCCTGAAGTGCTTCCATAATTGGGCTGGCAATAGCCTTAGCTGCGCCAAAGCCTGCAACAGCAAGACCTGTAGCAAGACCCTTCTTATCCTTAAACCAAAGCATAAGCGTATTAACTGGTGATAAATATCCTGTACCAAGACCTATACCCATAATGAAACCATAGAATATGTAAATACCAATAAGTGAAACTGTAGGTCCTAACTTATCTGTCATCGAGATAACAAATCCTGTACCTACCATACCGACAGTAAAACATATTGTCGCTATAAGCGAAGACTTATGAATATCCTTCTCTACAATGCTACCTAAAAATGCGGCAGACATACCCAGAAAGAAAATAGCGAAACTAAATGCCCACTCTACGGCACCCTTTCCCTCTGTACCTAAACCGATGGCTACAGCAATGTTCTCACTGATAAGCGACCAACAGTAAACAGTACCGATACTACAATGCAAAAGCAATGCTGGAATCGCAGCGCGAACCCATTTGTTCTGAATATTTTTCATAACAACCTCCATCATAATAATATGCTTAGTAATAAGCACGCAATCTTTATATATTTTACTCTCATATTTTAGATATTTCAAGGTAAACCGACAAAATCACACATTTTTTTATATATTTGAGAAAAATATATTGAATTCGTGACTTTTTTCCTATATAATTATATTAGTTTTTTTCGTGAATTTTGATAAGAGAGGGTATAAAGCGATGCGATTTGTAAAAACAAACGAAATCAAAATAGGTCAACGACTTGCCAAGCCTGTATATAACAAGGAAGGTGTACTTCTTTATGGTCGTGGCACAACAGTTAATGAGAGCGTTCTTCATCACGTATCAAATATGAATACTTTTGGATTTTATGTATTAGATGCCACAGAGCCCCTCCCTACCATTACTCCGGAGGAAGAAGAATTTGAGCGTTTTCAGACTGTATCTTGTCGTACACTCCAGAAAGAATTAAATGATTTTATAGAAGGACACGATTCCAACGCTCTTGAGATTTTAGCCAAAACAATTGTAAACAACTATGGTTGTCTTTCTGAAAAAATCACTTTCATACAGAGTATTCGCGGAAATGAGGACGGTGTATACAAGCATTGCTTAAACGTAGCTATGCTTTGCGCTATGCTTTCTCACAAGCTAAAAGTAGACCCAAAAGAGCAGTTCAACTTAGTACAGGCTGCATTTTACCATGACCTTGGAAAGCTAATCGCTCCTCAGGATATTTTAAACAAGCCAGACAAGCTTACATCAGAGGAGCTTTATATAGTTAGACAGGCTGAGATTGAAGGTTTTGATATCGTAAAAAAGAGTTATCGTTTACCTTCTACAGTTAAACGTTACATAACACAGCTTAGAATTGAGCAGATGAATAAAATACCCGGCACGGCCAAGCAACAGCAGACATTGTTACTTGGAACAAAAATTTTACAGGTTGCCGATATGTATGACATTCTTACTGCTATGCGTGTATATAAGGACCCTACATCTGAGTTTGATGCAGTATCCTTCTTACAGAGCAAGCGCGACTTGTATGATGACAATATTGTTGATGCGATTATAGAGAGTATCAACATACTTCCACCTGGATGTTGTGTTGAGCTTACAAATGGAGAAAAAGGACTTGTCCTTTCAGAAAGTCCATATTATCCACTCCGTCCAACTATCTTAGGCTTTAAGACAAACACAATTTACGACTTAAGTCAAAGAAAAACATATGACACGGTCAAAATCAAGAGCGTTATGAAGACTCTTGATAACCGATTTATGATGAGTACTCCGGACAATACACCAAATTAATTACATTTTTTATCCTTTTACGGCCGAAAGCATTTTCCTCTTGTTGCTTTCGGCCACTCTTTTTTACTTTAAGTCAAGTTTAAAGAGACTTCCATAGAAAAAGCTACGGTTTAAAAACTAAACCGTAGCTTTTGCTTTTTATGAAATTTACTCTGCGTCTATAACTTCAATATCTGATGCATCGTCAATTACTACTTCTTCCTCACTGGCTTCCTCTACCTGAATATCTGTATCAAGCTTTACTGAACGATAACGCTTCATACCTGTACCAGCAGGAATTAACTTACCGATAAGAACGTTCTCCTTAAGACCGATAAGTGGATCAACCTTTCCGTTGATAGCAGCCTCAGTAAGAACCTTTGTTGTCTCCTGGAATGATGCAGCTGACAAGAATGAGTTTGTAGCAAGGGAAGCCTTTGTAATACCAAGCATTACCTGCTTACCTTCTGCTGGAGTCTTGCCCTCAGCAATAAGCTTCTCATTTACTTCGTTGAAATCAAGAACATCTACAGATGTACCTGACAAGAACTCTGTATCTCCGCTCTCCTCAACCTTAATCTTTCTAAGCATCTGACGAACGATAACCTCGATATGCTTATCGTTAATCTCAACACCCTGGAGACGGTAAACTCTCTGAACTTCCTGAATCATGTAATCCTGAACAGCACGAACACCCTTTATCTTAAGGATATCATGTGGATTTACAGAACCCTCTGTAAGTTCATCACCAGCCTCTAATACCGCACCGTCCTGAATCTTAATTCTTGAACCGTATGGAATAAGATATGCCTTTGACTCACCTGTCTCATCGTTAGTAACAATGATTTCTCTCTTCTTCTTTGTATCTTTAATCTCAGCCTTACCACCGAACTCTGTAATAATCGCAAGTCCCTTTGGTTTTCTAGCCTCGAAAAGCTCCTCAACTCTTGGAAGACCCTGTGTAATATCTCCACCGGCAACACCACCAGTATGGAAAGTTCTCATAGTAAGCTGTGTACCAGGCTCACCGATTGACTGAGCAGCGATAATACCAACTGCCTCACCTACCTGAACAGCCTGACCAGTAGCCATGTTAGCACCGTAGCACTTAGCACAGATACCATTGTGAGACTTACATGAAAGGATTGTACGAATCTTAACTGACTGCTTACCTGTAGCGATAACCTTAGCAGCACGCTTTGGTGTAATCATATGATTCTTCTTAACGATTAACTCGCCATTCTCATCCTCAATTGTCTCAGCAGCATATCTG
>JAFSIA010000040.1 GCA_017440045.1 Lachnospiraceae bacterium | reverse complement strand
GTTGACCAGTTAGCAGTTGATCTTGTAGATGAGTTCATGAACATGATTAGAAAGCATCCAACATACAGAAAGGCTGTTCCAACAACATCTATCTTAACAATCACTTCAAACGTAGCATATGGTAAGAATACAGGTAGCACACCAGATGGTAGAAAGGCAGGCGTTCCACTTGCTCCAGGTGCTAACCCAATGCACGGCCGTGATGAGAACGGTGCTTTAGCATCATTATCATCAGTAGCTAAGCTTCCATTTGCTAATGCACAGGATGGTATTTCAAATACATTTACAATCCTTCCTGATGCACTTGGTAAGGATGCAACATTCACAGTTCTTGGTGACCTCGATATCGAGCTTACAGAAGAGCAGATTAAGAACGCCGAAGGCGGATGTGGATGCTGCTAATCAGTAAATAAGATAAATTCAGTAATGATTACAAATACATTTTTTGTCAAAGGAGGATCTTATTATGGTAGTAACAGAAGCACAGAAGGACAACTTAGTTTCAATGCTTGATGGTTATATTGAGAAAGGTGGACATCACCTTAACGTAAACGTTCTCGTAAGAGAGACACTTCTTGATGCACAGCAGCATCCAGAGAAGTACCCACAGCTTACAATCCGTGTATCAGGATACGCTGTAAACTTCATTAAGCTCACAAAAGAGCAGCAGGATGACGTAATTTCACGTACATTCCACTCAAACATCTAAGATTAAAACTCCCGCTTATGCGGGAGTTTTTTATTTCTATATAATAAAACGCTCCGTTAAGAATCGCACTAGTAAAATGAAAGTATTATTGTTATAATATGAATTAAGAAAGGAGGAAGACATATGTGTAAGTTAGTGTCAATAGAAACAAACTTTGGTGAAAATGTTGAAGTTGCTGATGTTAAGGCAAACACAGTTAGACAAATAATTGAGATTGCTACTAGTTGTGAGCAAATTGACTATATTATATTATTCGGTTCATCTGTTGAAGAAACATGTACAGAAGAATCAGATATAGATATTGCTATAGTAAGTAATGTAACTAAATCAAGATTATTCAAGTCGAAAGAATATGATAAATTCACAACAAGTTTGTATGATATTAATTCACAGCAGGAGTATGATATTTTACAGTTTAACTCATTGAAAAAGATTGAAAGTAGTAAAGAATATGTCTGTAAAGATATCGTGCATAAAGGCAAAATAATATACAAAAGGGAGGTATGCTAGTGGTATATAGCGAATATTTAACGAAAGCGTTGTCTTGTGTCATTATATCAAGGCAGGCATTAAGTAATTATAAGATGCTAAGGATAAAGGATATGAAAAATAAAGCAGCTTATAATGTTCAGCAGGCTATTGAGTATATATTAAAATATGAAATATACAATAACAGTAGTTATGATGAGGAGAAAAGTATAGTACAAATCTATACACATGATATTGAAAAGCTTATTAAAAAATATTGTCAGCCATATGGCGTTTATGTTCCAAAGAAAATTATTCTAAATTCAAAATTATATTCATCATGGGAAGCCGAAAGTCGTTATAGTCTAAGTTGTTCAGTTAGAATTGATTCGATTATTACAGCATTAAATGAAATAGAAAAGTGGTTAATAAAAATAAAACCAAGGTATAAATCAAACATTAATAGAGCAAAATCAAAATTAAATCTATAAATTATTCATTAAAATAAATCCAGCGAATAAACATATAAAAAAGCCCTATCGAGGTACATATGCCTGATACAGGAAAACTACAAATAAACGTTACAAATAACTTAAACATACCTATAGAAAACGCAACTATCAATCTTACATATTCAGGACAGCCGGAGAATGTTATAGAGGTTTTAAGAACTAATAATTCTGGTCAGACAGATAGTGTGGATTTGGATGCGCCACCTATAGAGCTCAGTTTGACGGAAGATAATCTTATAATGCCATATTCAGAGTATTCTATTTATGTTACAGCTGAAGGCTATGAGCCTATTGATATTTCAGGCATTGAGATTTTATCAGAGACTGCTTCGGTGCAGGAGGTTAAGATGACACCTGTAGAGCCAGGGCAGATAGGTGCTGATATTGTTATACCGGCGCATACGCTATATGGCTATTATCCACCTAAAATAGCAGAAGCAGAGATAAAGCCTATGGATGAAACAGGAGAAATTGTTTTAAGTAGAGTCGTAGTTCCGGAAACAATCATTGTTCACGATGGAACACCATCGGACAGTACAGCAAAAGACTACTATGTGCCATACCGTGATTATATTAAAAATGTGGCAAGCAGTGAGATCTATGCTACATGGCCAGATTCAACTATTACAGCCAATGTATTAGCAATATTGTCCTTTACATTAAATCGTGTGTACACTGAATGGTATAGAAATAAAGGTTATACATTTACCATCACATCATCAACAGCATATGACCATAAGTGGATTTATGGCAGAAATATATATGACAATATATCGCTTATAGTAGATGAGATATTTGACCAATATCTGTCAAGACCGGGTGTTAGACAGCCTATTCTTACACAGTATTGTGATGGAAGGAGAGTACAGTGTCCAAACTGGATGACTCAGTGGGGCTCAAAGGATTTGGGTGACAGAGGGTATTCGGCGATAGAGATTTTAAGATATTTCTATGGTGATGATATGTATATTAATACTGCTGAAGCTATATCAGGCATACCTTCATCATGGCCAGGGTATAATCTGTCAGTAGGGAACAGAGGAGACAAGGTTCGCCAGATGCAGGAGCAGTTAGATGAGATAGCAAAAGTATATTCATCCATACCTAGAATAGCAGCAGATGGAATATTTGGAGAGGCTACAAGGCGAGCAGTATCACAGTTTCAGAGTATATTTGGGCTGCCCTCTACAGGCATTGTGGACTTTAGAACCTGGTATAAGATAAGTCAGATATATGTCGGTGTCACAAGAATTGCAGAATTAAATTAGAGGTGAATAAGGCTATGAAAAGAGATTTGTTACAGGTGCTTAAGGCTGTTATTGTCGTTGCAGCAGTGACAGCAGTGTTGCTATTATTACTGGCATTTTTGTTGTTTAAGTTTAATTTATCCGATGGTGTTGTAGCAACAGGAATAATCATTATTTATTTTTTAGCAAATTTTGCAGGTGGATTTATTATTGGAAAGGTACGTGGGGAGAAAAAATTTATATGGGGCATAATAGTTGGTGTTGTATTTTTTGTAACACTAACACTTCTCTCGCTCATTGTAACTGGGGTACTTTACGGCAGTGGATTAAAAGCCTTGGGAGCCCTTGCAGCCTGTATTATAGGTGGAATGCTAGGCGGTATGCTGTCTTGATGAGGGATAGGATTTAACATAGATTTAACATTAATGAATTGCTATATTTAACATTTATAGGGTATACATATATATGTAAATGTGTTAATCTTAACAATAGAGATTTTCGTTGATATGTAGATAATAAAAATACACAGAAATCTTAACATTATCAGAAGATACGTATGGAGGAAGAAATGGAAACGTTTGACATTTTTAGTGCACTGACAATGATTGGTGGCTTGGCATTGTTCCTTTATGGAATGAATGCAATGGGTGACGGACTTGCAAAGATGGCAGGTGGAAAGCTTGAGAGAATTCTTGAAAGACTTACATCAAATCCTATTATGGGAGTTTTGTTAGGTGTTGTAGTGACAGCAGTTATACAGTCGTCATCTGCTACGACAGTTATGGTTGTTGGTTTCGTTAACTCAGGTATTATGAAGCTGTCTCAGGGTATTTCAATTATTATGGGTGCGAATATCGGTACAACAGTTACTGCATGGATTTTAAGCCTTGCAGGTATCGAAGGTGGAAACCTGTTTACGAATTTACTTAAACCAACATCATTTTCGCCAGTTATTGCGATAATTGGTGTTATATTCCTTATGTTTTCAAAGAAGGCAAAGAAGAAAGACCTTGGAACTATTCTTATAGGCTTTGCAATTCTTATGTTTGGTATGGATACAATGACAAGTGCTATTAAACCACTTGCAGAGGTTGAAGGTTTTAGAAATATCCTTACAATGTTTTCTAATCCAATATTAGGTCTTCTTTGCGGTGCATTGCTTACAGCTATTATTCAAAGTTCATCTGCATCAGTCGGTATTTTACAGGCAATGTCTATGAATGGATTAATAACTTTTGGAGCCGCATTCCCAATTATTATGGGTCAGAACATCGGTACATGTGTTACTGCTATGATATCATCAGTTGGAGCTACTAAGAATGGTAAGAGAGCAGCTTTTGTTCACCTTTATTTCAATATTATTGGTACAGTTATATTTATGATTGCTTTCTATATATTAAATGCGATACTTGATTTTACGTTTATGGATGATAGTATCAGCGAAACACAGATTGCAATTATTCACTCAGTATTTAATGTATTAGCAACACTTATACTCTTGCCAATGAGAAAACTGTTGGAGAAGCTTGCTTGTATGACTGTTAGAGACGGAAAAGCAGAATTAGCGTCAGAAAATAAGGGTATTCAGATATTGGATTCACGTTTTTTGGATTCGCCTGCATTTGCTATTGAGCAGTGTAAGAACGCAGCTTACAAGATGGCTGAGCTTTCGAAGGAAGCTATTTTTAAGGCAATGGGACTTCTTAAAAAATATGAGGAGGGTGTTGCAGAAGAGGTTATAGAGCTTGAGGATAAGATTGATAAATATGAAGATGAACTTGGAAGTTATCTTGTAAAACTCGGAAGCAAGAGTCTTACAGAAGAAGACAGCCATACAGTATCGTTACTTCTTCATATAATTGGTGATTATGAGAGAATTTCCGACCACGCTATTAACATACAGGAGTCTGCCAAGGAGCTTTATGACAAGGGTATGGATTTCTCTGATAAAGCGAAGGAAGAACTTGCAATTTTCACAAGAGCTATCGAGGATATTATGAATATGTCACTTATGGTATTCGAGGATGAAGATGTAGAGATGGCTAAGTCAGTTGAGCCACTTGAGGAAATGATTGACTACTTAAGTGATGAACTTAAGAATCGTCATATAAGAAGACTTCGTGAAGGTAAGTGTACAATTGAGCTAGGTTTTGTTTTCTCGGATATTACGACAAACTACGAGAGAATATCAGACCATTGTTCAAATATTGCCGTAAGTCTCATTGAAATTAAAGAAAATGGTTACGATACACATAAATATCTTGATGATGTTAAGCATGATAATGCAAGATTTGCAGAAGAGTATGCTCACTGCAGAGAAAAGTATGCATTGCCATTATAATTTAAAATAATGCAAATAAATACAATCCACATATATGGCGTTTGCCGTGTATGTGGATTACTTTTTTTACTTTTATATTTAGTATTATGTATACGGATTTAATACTTGAAAATATAGAAATATACTAGTATAATAAACAAGTTATTATCCCCAATTGGTGATAAATGAAAAATCACGTTTCTAAGGGATGTAAATAGATAGATAGGAGTGAATATCATGGAAAAGACAATGGAGAAAATAGTTGCATTGGCTAAGGCCAGAGGATTTGTATATCCTGGTTCAGAGATTTATGGTGGACTTGCTAATACATGGGACTATGGTAATCTCGGTGTTGAGCTTAAGAATAATGTAAAGAAGGCTTGGTGGTCAAAGTTTATACAGGAGAATCCTTATAACGTAGGTGTTGACTGCGCCATCCTTATGAACCCACAGACTTGGGTTGCTTCAGGACATCTTGGTGGTTTCGCAGACCCTCTTATGGACTGTAAGGAGTGTAAGGAGAGATTTAGAGCTGATAAGCTTATTGAGGATTATAATGACGAGAATGGCATTACAATCGAGGGTTCAGTTGACGCATGGTCAAATGAAGAGATGATGAATTACATAAATGAGAAGAATATCTGTTGTCCTTCATGTGGTAAACACAATTTCACAGATATTAGACAGTTTAACCTTATGTTCAAGACATTCCAGGGTGTTACTGAGGATGCAAAGAACACTGTATATTTGAGACCAGAGACAGCTCAGGGTATCTTTGTAAACTTCAAGAATGTTCAGAGAACATCTAGAAAGAAGATTCCATTTGGTATCGGTCAGATTGGTAAGTCATTTAGAAATGAGATTACACCTGGTAACTTCACATTTAGAACAAGAGAGTTTGAGCAGATGGAGCTTGAGTTCTTCTGCGAGCCTGGTACAGATTTGGAGTGGTTTGCATACTGGAAGTCATTCTGTATCAATTGGCTTAAGACACTTGGTATGAAGGATGAGGAGATGAGAGCTAGAGATCATTCTCCAGAAGAGCTTTGCTTCTACAGCAAGGCAACAACAGATATCGAGTTCTTATTCCCATTTGGTTGGGGCGAGCTTTGGGGTATCGCTGATAGAACAGATTATGACCTTACACAGCATCAGAATGTGTCAGGCGAGCCTATGGAGTATTTCGATGATGAGAAGGCACAGAAGTATGTTCCTTATGTTGTTGAGCCTTCACTTGGTGCTGACAGAGTTACACTTGCATTCCTTTGTGCTGCATATGATGAGGAAGAACTTGAGGGCGGAGATGTGAGAACAGTACTTCATTTCCATCCAGCACTTGCACCTGTAAAGATTGGTATTTTACCACTTTCAAAGAAGCTTAATGAGGGTGCAGAGAAGATTTATGCTGAGCTTTCAAAGAGATATAACTGTGAGTTTGATGACAGAGGAAATATCGGTAAGAGATATAGAAGACAGGATGAGATTGGTACACCATTCTGTATCACATATGATTTTGAGTCTGAGAACGACGGCTGCGTAACAGTACGTGACAGAGATACAATGGCTCAGGAGAGAGTAAAAATTGAGGATTTAAAGGCTTACTTCGAAGAGAAGTTTGAGTGGTAATAACGGGAGGGATTTGTGTTTTTATGCAAGTCCCTCTTGTAGTATGGATTTTTTCTAAGGTATAATAAGTTATTATACGAAAGGTAAGTGGAATATGATAAGCATTTTTACAGGAATAGCAGCGGCAATATCGTTAATACAGCTGCTAATAATGATAGTCAGAGGTGGAAAGAATCAGAATATATATCAGCTGATGTTGTTTATTATGATATTTATAAGCAACATTGGTTATTTCTTGCTAGGAATATCAAAGTCTGTTGATGCGGCTATATTAAGCAATAATATTACATACTTGGGAGCAGTTTTTATGCCATATTTCGTGCTGCTTACTATAGCTGATTTATGTGGTGAGAAGCTGTCTAGAAAGATTAATTATCCTGTGTTATTGTGCAGTCTTTTGGTGTTAGGACTTGTGTTTTCTGTGGGATACAGCGATATATATTATTCTAATGTTTATATAGATAAATTGTATGGTACAACCCATTTATTTAAGGAGTATGGACCGGCGCATAATTCATACAAAGTCCTACTGTTTGTAGATGTGATAGCATGTATTTATATAGTTGTCAAAGCTATTTACAATAACAGGAACTTTGCTAAAAAAGCAGTGTTTTCCATGCTGACAGTACTGGTAGGTCCGTGTATCGTTTATATAGTGGAAAGAGTATGGGATAGTCCTATAGAATTTCTTCCATTTGCGTATGTTATAGTAGCGGGAATATACCTTAGCATGGAAGCAAAGATGAGAATGTACGATATGTCCTCCAGCATAGTTGGTGCATATGAAAAGATGGAAGAATATGGATATATAACCTTTGATTTGAAAAAGAATCTTATGAACTGTAACAGTACGGCTCTAAATATGTTTCCGGAGCTAGGAAAAACTGAGATTGATGAGTCGGTAGATAAGTCGGATTCTGTATTTTACCGAGAGATAATAAGATGGTTTGATTTGCCGGATTTGGGCGAGTACAACGAAAAGAAAATAAAGGTGGGAAACCGCTCAATCAAGTGCACAGTTAGAAAAATACATATGGGACTTAGAAAGAAAATTATCGGCTACAGTGTTGAGCTTCAAGATAATACTAAGCAGGAGGATTATATAAAGCTTATTAATAATTACAATTCTAAGCTTGAAGAGGAAGTAAAAGAAAAAACTATGCACATTCATGCTATGCAGGAATCTATCATAACCGGTATGGCCAGTGTGGTAGAAAGCCGTGATAATAGTACTGGTGGTCATATAAGAAGAACCAGTGCATGCGTGAGAATATTGGCGGATGAGTTAAGAAAAGATGAGAGATTTGCGGTATCTGATACATTTTTGGATAACCTCATAAAAGCTGCGCCTATGCATGATATGGGCAAGATTGCAGTTGATGACAGTGTATTAAGAAAACCCGGCAGATTTACAGATGAGGAATATGAGAAAATGAAAAAGCACTCAGAGGAGGGTGCTAAAATCGTGGCGGAGATATTAAGGGAGATAAAGGACGAGGAGTTTAAGGAAATAGCCATAAATGTAGCGCATTATCACCATGAAAAATGGGATGGTTCAGGATATCCGCAAAAGCTTAGTGGGATAGATATACCATTGGAGGCTAGGATAATGGCTCTTGCTGACGTATTTGATGCATTGGTAAGTAAAAGATGTTATAAGGAGGCTTATGATTATAATAGAGCCGTTGATATAATACAGGACTCTTTGGGAAGTCATTTTGATCCTGAGATAGGAAAAATATTTATAGGATGTCGTGACAGATTAGAGGCATTGTATAATTCTATATCAGAGTAAAACCAAATTTTACATTTTGCGTTGACTTAATGAGATGAAATTGTTATAATTATTTGGCAAGTGTGTTTTTGCGCCCTTTTTGCGCTTGAACACATTGAAAATGCATATAAGGATTTACCTTATAAGATAAAGAAAATTTTAGGAGGAACTTAAAATGGCAAGAAAATGGGTATACCTTTTCAGTGAAGGTAATGCTAGCATGCGTGAGCTCCTTGGTGGTAAGGGTGCTAACTTAGCAGAGATGACAAACATTGGTCTTCCTGTTCCACAGGGATTCACAATCACAACTGAGGCTTGTACACAGTACTATGAGGATGGCCGTAAGATTAACGATGAAATCCAGGGTCAGATCAATGAGTACATCGTAAAGATGGAAGAAATCACAGGTAAGAAGTT